>JAJYCM010000215.1 GCA_021778375.1 Bacteroidota bacterium | reverse complement strand
TATTAGTAGCCGCAATAACCCGGACATCAACTTTAATAACTTGAGTATCGCCAAGGCGGATTATTTCCCTATTCTGCAGGACACGAAGAAGTTTAGCTTGAAGAGCCACAGAAATATCGGCGATTTCATCGAGGAAAAAAGTGCCGCTACTTGCTACTTCAAATAGACCTTTTTTATCAGAAGCAGCGCCCGTAAAAGCACCTCTCTTATATCCAAATAATTCGCTCTCCAATAAAGTATCAGGGATTGAACCGCAAAATTGCCCAAGATATGGTTTATCTTTTCTTCCGCTTAAATTATGGATAGCTCTTGCAACTATTTCCTTGCCTGTACCGCTTTCACCGAGAAGCAAAACGGTGGCGTCAGTTGCTGCAACTTTATGTATAAGGGACGTCATCTTTTGCATAGCAGGGCTATTACCTATCAGCTCAGGAATTTGTATAAAGGATTGAATTTGATTCTTTAAGATTGAATTTTCATCCTGTAATTCTTCAAGCTTTTTTATTTTATCTAATGACAAAGAGACTAAATTAGAAAAGAAATCAAGAAATACGAGGTTGGAATCGGTAAATTCTTTTCTATGCATTTGGCTATCGACTAAAATTACTCCCCATATTTTTTCATTGCGAAAAATTGGTACTCCGAGTATCGATTTAATGTTATGTATTTGAATACTCTTAAATTGAGAAATATCGGGATTACTTTGTACATCATGGTAAAAGCAAGGTTCTTTTCTTTCGATAACTTTTTGAAGGATGCCGGAAGAAAAGTCAGACAGGTTTTGAATATTTTCCTGTTGAATATTTCTGGCAGCAATAATAGAGAAACTATCCTCTGCTTCATTATATTTAACAAACAATCCCCGTTCGGCATTAATAACTTTTATAATTAGATCAAGAGTTTCTCCAATCAGACTATCCTGGTAAATTGCTGAGTTAAGCGTCTTGCTAATTTGATAAAGAGTTTCAAACTGCTCTTTATCTATCAGTTTAATCTTTTCTGTATTGTATGAAATCATATTTTCTTTAATAATTTTATTGTACTCTAAACGTAGCCGGCAGCGATCTTGATCTATTTTGGAACTGATCTATAACCCAGATAACCCAATAATAATTTTTTGCCGGAAGCGGTGTAGTAATTTGGCAAGAAATTGAATCAGATGAAATACTATTCTGTTCATAAACGAGCTGAGAATTAGCAAAATCGTTTGTGTAAATTTGAATCATATAAGTAAAAGGATAACCGGTAGTATATCTTTGCCAGGTTAGCATTGGTGTTGAAGTAATTAAAGTATCGTTTGCCGGGAACTGAATTACAGCTCCATCTTTAATTACACGTGTAACCTTTTCGCTTCCGACAAGGAACTGTCTTCCAAAAATATCTTTAACTATTATATTGAAATTCAATCCGATTGTTTGCTCAATATCGCTGATGTTCATATCCTGTGTAGACAAAGTAGTCTGAAAGAACTTAGTTGAAGCATCATAGTCTAAAGCTTTCTTAAAATTCAAATCATTACTTTGGACGTAAACCGAATCAATGTCGTTATCTTTATCAGAAATATTTGCATTTATAATTAGTTGGTAACTTTGACCGGGCGGGCTAAATTGGTTTATTACTACAGTATATATCGAAATGCTATCAAGCATGGGGATACTTGGTAAATTTATTTGATAATTTAGTTTTCTAGCGATGTTCCAGGTGACGTTAATAGTATCAGAAAGAAAGCCTGTTTTTTGGAAAATCAATTTTCCATCAATGGGTCGGATATTATTGATTGCGAAATTCCCGTTTGCATCGGAATTAATTATTATATTACCCGGTTGCCAGAGGACAGAAACCCCAGCAATACCGGTATAAGGCAGACTAAAAGTTTGTACGGAACCGTTAATCGATGCAAAAGAATAACTTGGATTTGATGGATCAAGCGGATTATTCCTTGGGGCATTGCAGGAATTAAATGCGATTGCCATTATAATAAATACATTCCAGTATAAATATTTTAAGAGAATTCTTTTGTAGACAATTATCATTTTTGATTTCTTAATATGAGCGCTTAAACCTGTTTACCAAATATGGATAATACCGTATATAATTTAATAAAAATTCGCCAAATAGGGTGTTATGGGAAAAACAAATTAATCATTGTTGTTAGAAATAAATGAGAAAATTTCTATAGCTTGATTATGAAAAAAATAGAATTTAATCGGATGATCAGTAAAAGATGCGAGCATGAGGAGTGCATTCAGAATGCATTCAAAAAGTTCATGGGAGCTATTACAATTGGGAAACAGCATAAAGAGCTGTTTTTTATGCCCGGGAAATATAACTTAGGACAATGGACAAATCGAAATTACGGATAGATAAATTCTATATGACAGGCAACAGAAAAAGTTTTATTTAATCAAAGATGTTGGTTCCAAATTTGGAGCTTCAATATCTTTAAAATATTTTACTGTACCTACCTTTAATTCATAAGTAGATTGTTCATCGCACACAATTATTCCTTTAGGATGCAGCTGAAATGCGCTTACCGTCCACATATGATTTACTCCCTCTTCTACTACTTTTGCAAGCGCTCTTGATTTAGCTAATCCGCTGATTATTATCAATACTTCTTCGGAATCAAGAACTGTTTTTACTCCTACTGTTAAAGCTGTCTTAGGTACCTTTTTCAAATCATTGTCGAAAAATCTTGAGTTAGCTATCTTCGTATCCATCGTTAATGTTTTTACTCTTGTCAATGAACCAAGCGATGAACCCGGTTCGTTAAATGCTATATGTCCGTCGGGACCTATTCCACCGACAAACAATTTGATCCCTCCGGCTTTATGGATCTTCTTCTCATAATCTTCACACTCTTTCTCTAAATCCTTTGCATTGCCGTTTAGAATATTTACAAATCTTTTGTCGATATCGACATGATTAAAAAAATTATTCCACATAAATGAATGATAACTTTCAGGATGATCTTCCGGCAATCCAACATATTCATCCATATTAAAAGTTGTTACATATTTGAAGGAGACAACCCCATTTTTATAAAGCTTAATTAATTCTTTATACATTCCAACCGGAGAAGAGCCCGTTGGAAGTCCCAGTACAAATCGTTTTTTTGATGTTGGCTTAAATTCCTTAATTGCAGAGGCTACATAGTTAGCTGCCCACTTCGACACCAAATCATACGTCGGTTGAATTATTAGTCTCATAAATACCTCATAACGCGGCAAGCTTGCCGGCAGGCAGGCCGCAATGTTGAATGTTAAATTTTGAACCTTGCCTACCGTCAGGCAAAGATTTAAACAATAATAATACGGTTTTTTTTAACAATTTAAGTTCATTATCATACGTTATTTTAATTGGAATAATGGAGTGTTGGAGTAGAGATGAAAGTTTTCCATTATCCCACCTTTCTATTCTCACTATTTTAATTTCTCTGATATGCTATCTTGCCGCCAAGGATAGTCATATTGACTTCATAATTATCATTTAATACAACGATGTCGGCATCTTTACCTACAGCTAGGATTCCTTTTTTGTGATCAAGATTTATAACTTTTGCTCCGTTAAGCGATGCCATTCTTAATGCCTCTGTAATTTTTGCACCCGCGGTTTCTACCATGTTTTTTACCGCCATATTCAGAGTCAATGTACTTCCGGCAAGTGTACCATCTGCTAGAACCGCCTTTTTTGCTTTCATATATATCTTTTGATCCGCAAATTCATATTCCCCTTCATGCATCCCGCCGGCACGTATGGAATCCGATACTAATATTATTCCGCTCGCTCCTTTTAGCTTAAGCAGCAATTCCATTACCGCCGGATGAACGTGAAGCGTATCGGCTATTAGTTCAATTTTCAATTCATTGTGTAACAGCGCTCCCAATATTACTCCGGGATGACGGTGATGAAACGGTTCCATCGCATTAAATATATGCGTAACATGCGCAGCCCCATTGTCGATTGCATTTTCTACTTCATCATAACTTGCCGTAGAATGTCCGATTGAAAGCACTACACCTTCTTTTGCTGCTGCCTGCATTACTCCAACTGCTCCAGGAAGCTCCGGCGCTATAGTCATTATTTTAATTTGTCCCTTCGATGCTTTCCATATTTTATTCCATGATTCCACAGACGGATGCCAAAGGTAGCTCTCGTTCATTGCGCCTTTTAACTGTTTGTTTAAGTAAGGTCCTTCCATGTGAATACCGCGAATATTTGATTCGGGGTGCTGTTCGATATAATCTGCTAACCTTCGTAAATCCTTAAGTAAAAGTCTTTCCGGTTTGGCAAATAATGAGGCGAGAACCGTCGTTGAGCCGTGTTTCAATAGGTACTTACTAATACTTGCAATGCTAACTTCTGAGTCATCTGCAAAACCATATCCGGCACCGCCATGTGTTAGAAGGTCTACAAATCCGGGACAAATCCTCTTTCCTTTTATATCATAGACTTTACAACCTTTAGGTATTTTTGTTTCTGATGATTTTCCTAACTCTGAAATCTTTCCATCTTCTATTATTAAGACACCATCTTTTAGTACTCTGAACGGAGTTATTATTCTTCCGCCCGTTAACGCTATTTTCATTTGTCAATCCTGAAATATCAAGTTATGTATTAAATAAAATTCAGTTACCAAGAATTTCCCAACCACGTTTATTCATCTGGTAGAAAATAATACCGCCGAAAATAAACCCCGAAATTAAGAAAATTATTCCAAGCATCATACTTCCAAGTATGATTTGTCCAAGACCAAATAGAAATGAATAAATCATCGCTACACCGGATATCCAATTTATTAAATTTAGTATTCCGTCTTTTACGGGAGCTATATCTGTTGCCTGCTTGGCTATTGGTTTCCAGAATCTTGCATTGGGTCTTACCCTTCTGTAAAACGATAAAAGCTTTTCATCTGGCTCCGGACTTGTTAAAAACGTTACGGTTACCCAAATCGCTGTCGTAAATGCCACTGTTATTAATAACAAGTATGCAAATTGCCTCGGGTCGTTTTCATCAAAATGAAATCCGAATTGAAGTGTC
>JAJYCM010000214.1 GCA_021778375.1 Bacteroidota bacterium | reverse complement strand
AATTCAATTTGCCAAATTAGCGAAGGAACAGAACATCAAACCTTTGCTGGAAGCTTGGATTGATGATCCCGATGATAAAAATCTTAATGCTATTTTCATTGCAAAAAATAACGAAGGATACTCACACATCTGTAAGATAATTACTTCCAGAAAATTGAAAGAAGATTTCTCCCTGGTTGATATTTTTTCTCAGCCGCTTGATAATGTGTTTGTTCTTACTTCCTCAATCGAGCTTCTTGAAAGATTAAGGATTGATTCTTCATTACGGCAAAATCTTTTTATCGAACTGATTATTACCCGTAAGCAAAAAAAAAAGACCCGGGAACTTTACGATTATGCCAGAAGTAATAATCTTCAAATAGCGGCTTCTCATCCGGCTTACTTTATCAAGCAGGAAGACTTTCTTCTACACAAAGTTGTAGCGGCAATAAGGCTAAATACTACACTCGATAATATTCCACCGGGAGAGGTTGTCGATGAAGAATATTTTCTTAAGACTCCCGATGAATTAAGGACTGATTGGCATGCATTACCGGAAGCCGTTTGGAACACGGAAAGAATTGCACAGGCTTGCAATGTAGACCTTCAAATCGGCGGATATAAATTTCCGGTGTTTCCGCTGCCAGCAGAAGAGACAGCATTTTCTTTTTTATGGAAACTCTCTTTTCGTGGGCTGGAAGAAAGATATAGGCCTATCACCGAACAAGCAGTAAAACGACTTCAATATGAACTTGAAGTAATCGATGAATTGGGGTTTTCAGACTACTTTTTAATTGTTTGGGACATTGTTAAGGAAGCTAAAAAGCGTGGAATGATGCATATAGGGAGAGGTTCCGCTGCAAACAGTTTAGTCTCGTTTTGCCTTGGCTTTACGGAGGTTGACCCGCTTAAATATAATTTATACTTCGAACGGTTTTTGAATCGCGGAAGGACCTCACCGCCGGATATTGATCTGGACTTTAGTTGGAAAGAAAGAGACGAAATAATTAAATATGTTTTTGATAAATACGGTTATGATAAGGTTGCTATGATTTCGACTACAGTTACTTTCAGAGCGAGATCTGCATTCCGGGAAGTAGCAAAGGTTTTTGGTATTTCCGAGGGGGAAATTTCTAAATACAGTAAATTTATTCCCTGGACGAGCGCCAAGAATCTATCATCTATTGCCGAAAAATTCCCGGAGGCGAAATCACTTAACTTCCAATTAGAACCATGGAAAACAATAATATCTTTAGCAGCTAAGTTAGCCGGTTATCCAAGACACCTAAGCATACATCCAAGCGGTATCATAATTACGCAATCGAGAATAACAGACTACGTCGCACTGGAATTTGCAAAGAATAAAGGAATCGGATTAATCATAACACAGCCGGATATGTATTCTGTGGAAGACATCGGTTTGATTAAAATTGATTTATTAAGCCAACGTTCTCTTGGAGTTATTAAAGACGCCATGAATGAAGTTAATAATAATCATAAAACTTCCCGGGATAGCGTAATAGTGCTTCAATTAAATCAGTAGTAATGCCAATGCAGAATAATTCAAACATAATGAAAGTAAAAAGTAAAGCCTCCAAGATTTAGAGAAATCCTGGAGGCTTCTTTCTATCCTAAAATATTAGCTGTCTTATTTTAAGTATTTAACCATCCAGTTGATCCATCGTTTGAAGACATCAGTTGTTCTTACAATATCATGGGGGAAATGTGTATCAGCCGGATATGTGTAAAATTCTGTATGAACTCCGTTATCCTTCAAGGCGTGGTACATTTCATAGCTATTGACAATGGGAACGTTGGGGTCGCCAGCATCGCCCATTATAAGGGTAGGCGCTTTAACAAATTTCGCATAGACAATAGGGGACTGATCTCTCCAGATATCCCAATATTCCTTACTCCAAGGTGAGCCGCCGAAAAAGTAAAGATCGCCGGTTTGGTAATAAGCGATTGTGTAATCCATTACCCAATCATTAAGAGCGGCACCTTCAACAGCGGCTTTCCATTTAGAAGGATAATAACCGTTTAACCATGAAGTCATATACCCACCATAGGACCAGCCGGAAATGCCTATCCGGTTTGTGTCGATTACTCCCAACTGTTCAACCTTCTTAAGACCTGCCATAACATCTTGTCCCGGCCCTTCTCCTGTATTTCTAAAAATTGCATGCTGGTATGCATCACCAAGATTAGTACTTCCTCTGTAATTTGGTTGAAAGACAAAGAAACCTTCTGCTGCAATAAGCTGAGGAAGAGCTGAGAACGCTTCTGTAGAGGCACCCTCCGGTCCACCATGAATAACTAATACCAAGGGATATTTTGTGCCAGGCTTGTAGTCAACCGGATAGTTTAACACGCCGTCTTCGTTAAATCCGTCAGGACCTTTCCATGAAATATTTTCGGTTTTACTTAAAGAAAGACTATCAACAAAAATATTAAGATTAGTTAGCTGTTTTGGATTTGCATTAAGTGAAGTCATTACATACAACTCCATAGGATGATAAGCGGCAGAACCGGTGAATGCAATAACGCCATTTTTAGAGACAGTGATATCACCTTCGATATTTACATTTCCGAGGTCAAGCATTTTTGGATGTCCTTCTAAAGACTGGTTCCATATTACTGACCGGGTGCCTTTTTCGCCTGTGAATAAAAGACTTTTACCATCAGGAAGCCAGATGTAGCTGTTTATATTACGCGCAAGCTCTTTGGTGATATCGGAAATTTTATTATTAATAGCAGCATAGACAGCATTCCCGTTATTCTGATCGCCATTTCGCGGACGCATAAATGTAAGCGTATTAGTAATTGGATTGTATTGAGGTTTGCTTGCTCCTTCATCTTGAATAACTGTTTGAATATTACCGCCATTCGTATCGACTTTAGCAATAGTACAATGCCAAGCATTTCCTTCCCACACATTTGGGAAAAGCTGGAAAGTGATGGAATTGCCGTCGCGGCTCCATTCAAGCGGTGAGATTGTTTCTTGATCGGTGCAAAGACTTTGAGCTCCTTTAGTTAATTGTCTCGCCTTGCCTCCTTTAGATGAAACAATCCAGAGGTGCCAAGGTTGAAGAGATGCGCGCACCATATAATTATTATCTGTTACTTGAAAAGCATCTTCGTGATGTTTAATTTCTTTCGGGTTGGGGATTGTATCCTGGGCAACGTAGGCAATATGTTTCCCATCCGGGCTCCACGAATATTCGGTTACACCTGTTTTCGAATCTGTAATACACTGAGGATCTCCGCCATTCATGGGCATGATGAAAATCTGTGTCTCTTTTGATCCGGAATCGCTGGCTATAAAACCGAGACTTCCTCCGTCGGGCGACCAACTTAGTTTAGATATATTTTCTCGCTTATATGTAATTGTTCTCAGTGATCCGTCTGCAACATTTACAAGATCGATTTCTTGATCGCTTTTATCCTTTTCCCAATCCGGTTTTGAAACTATGATTGCAATTTGGCTACCATCTGGCGAAATAGCCGGACTTGATAAATTTACTAACTTCTGTAAATCCTTAAGTTTGAATGAAGTTTTAGCTGATTGTGCCGGTACGTTACTATATATAGCGACCGTAAAAAAAATGATGATTGAAAGAATTATTGATTTCATATAACGACCTATAATTTTTTGTTTGTAAATTTATCTAATACTTAAGATAAAACAATAAACAAATTTAGTTTAGCAAAATTGCGTTTTAAATAGTTAAGTAATATTTTTTGTATGAAAATAACATTCCAACTGCAAGTAATCATAATTTAATAGAAAGCGAAAAAGAAATGAAAGTTTCGGGTAATGCTATATTGATAACCGGTGGTACTTCAGGTATAGGACTGGCTTTTGCTGAAAAATTATTAGAGCTTGGGAACAAAGTAATTATATGCGGCAGAAGAGAGAACCGGTTGAATGATATTAAAAAAAAACATTCCGGAATAATTACTAAGGTATGCGATGTCAATGATAGAGTGGAAAGAGAATCCCTGGCAACCTGGGTAATTAAAAACTATCCGGAAGTTAATGTATTAATTAATAATGCTGGCATACAACTTCTTGTCGACTTGACGCATCAAATAAATCTTGATAGAGTTCACAATGAAGTTGAAACGAATCTAATAGCGCCAATTCATCTAACTTCATTGCTTGCTCAACATCTAATTCAGAAGAAGGAATCTGCCATTATAAACATTTCCTCAGGGCTGGCGTTTGTGCCAATTTCGTTTATGCCCGTTTATTGCGCAACCAAAGCCGCCCTCCATTCCGTTACTTTATCTTTAAGGCATCAGTTGAAAGAAACAAATGTAAAAGTATTCGAAATTGCACCACCCTCAGTTGATACTGAGTTAGGCCACGAGAGAAGGGAAGATAAAACTCAATCACACGGAGGGATTCATGTCGATGAATTTATTAGCGAAGCTATGAAGGCTATTGAAAATGATATTTACGAATCAGCTGTTGGGATGTCTGAAAACATGCGACAAAAAAGGGAATCACTTTTCTCATCTATAAATCATTAACATCGGAAGTAATTACGTTCCGGAAGATATTATAATTTAATCAACAAAAAATGATATTGGCTTTAGCCACAGAAACTGCAAATATGGGGCTAAAGCCCATGTTTTGCTTGTGTGACTCTACCCCGGCATGAATGCCGAGGCAATACAGAAACACTATATATTAGAAACAGCTTCATAATAATAATTGGAATATTTATTCATCACTTCTGAATTTTCACACAGCCTCTGAAAGTCGTGGGCTACTTGTTTGAAACAATATAAATCAACCGTTTTAACAGCTTAACATCAAAGGCAATCAATTTGAATAATTTAGATTAGTGAGATTAGTTAGCTTAATATCAGAATGCTTTTCTTATATTTTCAGTCAATATTTCTATAACTCTCTCTCAGTAACTCACGTTATGCATGTTTTTTTTCTATTGCCCCGCGATTTATGGCGGGGGTTAAATAAACCTTAAAACTCATGGCTTTAGCCTCATTTTAGCTCATAATGTGGCTAAAGCCAATCAACCTGTATAATTTTATTCT
>JAJYCM010000213.1 GCA_021778375.1 Bacteroidota bacterium | reverse complement strand
AGTCCACCACTCGTTAAATGAGAACGAGGGTTGGTAAATTTATAGTATTGGGAAACCCACATTTGATGTTGACCGACGTCAGTTATTACAACAGCTTCTCCTTTTGTTTTCTCAGAAAGTTTTTCAATAATATATTCCGTTCTTAACTTTCCGTCATTCTTTTCATAATGAAGGGGGCATTCTTCACGCCACTGATTTATTTCTTTCCACCACTGAGCTAAATCCGGAGCCTCCTCAAACTCAGCGGCTAATTCTGCAAGGACATGTTTTACGTCGCCAACAATCGGAAGATCAACTATTACGTTTTTGTCAATGCATGTAGGGTCGATATCAACATGAATTTTATAAGCGTTAGGGGCAAATGAATCAACTTTCCCGGTGACTCTATCATCAAAGCGAGCTCCGAGTGAGACAAGGACATCGCAATTATTAACAGCTTGGTTAGCCCAATAAGTTCCGTGCATTCCCAGCATTCCAAGTGATTGTCCATCGGTCATTGGAAAGGCACCAAGCCCCTGAAGCGTCAATGTAACCGGGAGATTATTTTCTTTTGCAAAAAGCCTAAGTTCACGATATCCGTTGGACATAATAACGCCGCCTCCGACATAAAGCAATGGTCGTTTTGCTTTCTTAATTATATCGGCGGCTTTTTTAATTTGATTTTGATGACCTAAAAAAGTCGGTTTATATCCTCGCATTTCAATCTTCTCAGGATAGTCAAATTCGCATACAGAATTGATAACATCTTTAGGAAGATCGACAAGAACAGGTCCCGGTCTACCGGTAGAAGCGATATAGAAAGCTTTTTTAATTGTTGAAGCTAATTCGTTAACATCACGGACAAGAAAATTATGTTTTGTTATTGGACGGGTGATGCCAACAATATCAGCTTCCTGAAAAGCATCATTTCCAATAAGATGTGTAGCTACTTG
This sequence comes from Bacteroidota bacterium, assembly GCA_021778375.1. GTDB lineage: Bacteria > Bacteroidota > Ignavibacteria > Ignavibacteriales > Ignavibacteriaceae > FEN-1297. The sequence goes on along the minus strand of JAJYCM010000213.1, from coordinate 4,122 downwards.
TCCAGTAAAAATTACAATAGGGACAGAATCCATATAGGCGTCGGCAATTCCGGTAACTGTATTAGTCGCACCAGGGCCTGAAGTTACAAGGACTACCCCAACTTTGCCCGTAGCTTTTGCGTAACCTTCCGCCATGTGGGTTGCGCCTTGTTCATGACGTACCAAAATATGTTTTAGGAAATCGACATCATAGAGCTTTTCATACAACTTAAGCACTGCACCCCCGGGGTAACCGAAGATTATCTCAACCTTTTCTCTTTTTAAGCACTCAAAAAATATATCTGCACCAGACAACTTTGGTTTTGAGGTTATCATATTTTTCCTTTCTATCTTTTTCTAAGAAAAATTAAGTTTTCTTTACTAAGAAGAATTATTTTACAGAATAAAATTATAAATAGAACTTAGCTTTTATATTGCTTTTATTTTTTGCATCCAAGCTACGAAAGATCACCGCCAAGGGAAGCGATTTTCTTTAGCCTAGATGCAGCTAATAGTTAGTTCACAAATATTATTTATCCACTGCGGTATATAAATCTTTGTGTCATCGGATAGAGCAATAATTACAAAGCATTTGGTGAGATGTTGTTTTAATAATACAACACTTTTGGTGAGTAAGGCATAATTATCAAACCTTCTTTTGGAAGTATTTTGACGGCCATTATTTTCGAATCGAGATCTCACAGTAGCCTCTGAATAAAAAGACTTCAGATATTACTTTTGGGCTTCGTCAATCCCGAATCTATTTTTTTAATTTTGTTTAATTTGATTTGGGATTGACTATTGTTATTAGCCTAGAATAATAATTCCTAGCACGCTAATAATAATCGAAATCCATAGAATGATATCTAAAGAAGTGTAACTTAAAGAATTTGTTATAACAACACAGTGACCGCTTGTGGTTACTGCGGATATTTATGAAGTAATATTTTTTTTCGTGTTGTTCATTTTTCTTAAATTTATAAGCAAAGATAAGGGTGCGTGATAATAATGTCAAGTTGATTTTTAAGTATTGCAATAAAAATTGATTTCTATCAATATGGAAATGTTTAATATCTAAATAAAATAAGATTATCCTGCCAAACTGAATTTCTTGCAGTTAGCGTTTCTCTGTACAATTCAAACTTCAAACCTTTCTTTTAAGGTTTCCTTACGAGAGTGTTGCACAACTCCAAAATGTCATTTCGACTCCCGCAAATCGGGATAAACTCCTGGAGAAATCCCATGTATAGCTTAAGTACACAGGTTGAACGTGGGATATCTCAGTCGATTACTCCTTCGATATGACATCTGGAAGTCGTGCAACAGACTCTTACTCTTTAAATAATTAGTCCATTTATGCTTTTAAAAATTCAAGTAATTTATAGATTAAAACTGCAGGCCACAATAGGGATTTGATAATACCCAGCACTCCCAACCAAAATGTGGCAGCGTGTTGGATAAAATATATCGCAGCTCCAATAAAAGCCATTCCATATATTCCACCTACCATTCCGTTATCATTTCCAACGTGGTGGTTTTTAGAGTTTTTTTTCTCATCATGGTTTAATGAAGAAGAGTTTTTTTCATTAGTCATTTTATTCTCCGATTTATGAAATAATGATTTTTTATTGTTTTTAATATAATAATTTCCCTCCGTATTATAATTTTTTAAATTAAAATTTAATATTATTTGTCGCGTGACAATAGACATTGCAAATTCTTATGACACGGAATATCAATTAAGGTTTTACAAAACTCCAAAACATTCAGTGCATCGAAATTTATGTTGAAAGAATACGTTGTTAAAGAAATATGGATACTGGAAGAATGTGTAATAGTGGGAAATTTCTTAACATTTCATTATTCTTTTAGTTTTCCATCTGAGTTATTAGGGGTGCCCTTTATTTATTTAATTGTTATTTTCGGATGTGTAATTTTTTATAAAAGAAAAATCTATTGATAATTGGAATGGAAAAAGAAAGAAAACTTCAAATAATTAAAGCAGCAGATAAACGTTTCGCAAAACATGGGTTGAATAAGACCACCCTTGATGAAATTGCCCGCGATTTAAGGATAGGCAAAGCGACTATCTACCATTATTTCAAGTCGAAAGATGAACTTTTCTATGCTGCCCTTGATTGGGAGGCAACACAGTTATTAGACGATATAAAAAATCTTTTTAATGGTCAAGAGTGTGACTTAAAAATTCTTTTTACAGAATATTTGACTTACAAAGAGACAGTCCATCAAAAATACAGATTGATTTATGAAACGCTTTTGAATTTATTAAAAGAAAATATTTTTGAGCAAGAATTAAAGTTGGCAAGAAGTCTTTTTAGCAAGGAGGAAGATTTATTAAACTCAGTATTAACAGGAGCTTACTTAGAAAAGAAAGAAACAGTTAATACATCGTTAGGTTCATTTTGGGTTAATCAAAGTTGGGGACTTTTGTTTACTGGTAAGATAAGCCAGATTACAGGTAATGAAAAACACCTAGCTATAAAAGAAATTTTATTAGGGGTATTAGATAACTTTTCAGGCAAAAAGTAGAGAAAAAATTACCCTCCGTACTTTGAAGTCTACGGATTATTTTTAATTTCAATTTCGTCGTCATCATCATCTTCATCGGGGTTATCTTCCATGATGAATTTTTCATATTTATGCTTAATCATTTGCGCTTCAACGATAAAGAAAACATCTTCGGCAACATTTGTAGCATGGTCGCCCAGTCTTTCAAGCTGCCGGGAAATAACTAACAGAGCAACTGCAGGCTCGATATTGCCTGGGTCTTCCTTCATCAGCTCAATTAGGATTTGATGATTCTCGATGTTATAGCTATCAATAATTGGATCTGTTTGGATCACTTTTTGCGCCAGCTTAGGATCATTTTGGATAAAGGAATCAATTGCATTGCGGATCATTTCTTTTACAAGCCTTGCCATTTCGGAATATTTTGTTCGCGAGATAAAGTCCGGTTTAGATTTAAGGATAAGAAAGTTTTCGGCAATATTTACGGCAATGTCTCCTATCCTTTCAAGATTTGTATTGATAGTAATTGCAGACATGATTAATCTGAGATCCATAGCGACAGGTTGGTTAAGCGCAAATATTTTTTGGCAGATTTTTTCAATTTTCACATCATATTTATCGACCTTGACATCCCGTTCGATAACAAGCTTTGCAAGCTCATGATCATTCTCATCGATTGCTTTGATTGAAAATTCGACCTGTTCATCAACAAGACTGCACATTTTCAATATTTTCTTTTTCAATTTTTCTATCTGGATATCAAATTGTCTTTCCATATTACACCTTATTTTTTCATAAATTAGCCAAACCTGCCGGAGATATAGTCTTCAGTTTGTTTGATTGAAGGGTTAGTAAAAATTTTCGTTGTTTTATCGTATTCGATTAGCTCCCCGATATAAAAGAAAGCCGTCTGATCACTAACCCTGGCGGCTTGCTGCATATTATGGGTAACAATAACGATAGTATAATTTCTTTTTAATTCGTGAATCAGCTCCTCAATCTTTGCAGTAGCAATGGGGTCAAGCGCGCTTGCGGGTTCATCCATTAAAACAATTTCCGGCTCAACAGCAAGCGCGCGAGCGATACAAAGTCTTTGTTGTTGACCGCCCGATAAACTTAATGCCGATGAGTTTAATCTGTCTTTTACCTCATCCCATAAAGCCGCATGAGTTAAAGTTTTTTCAACAAGTTCCTTTAAGGCTTTTTTATTTCTTAGGCCATTTATCTTAGCGCCATAAACAATATTTTCATAAATACTTTTAGGAAACAAATTAGATTTTTGGAAAACCATGCCGATTCTTCTTCGCAAGTTAACAACGTCAACTTTTCTGTCGTAAATATTTTGTCCGTCAATTATAATATCGCCTTTTATTTTGACGCCGTGAATTAATTCATTCATCCGGTTAATTGTTCTTATAAAAGTAGATTTTCCACATCCGGAGGGACCGATTAGGGCAGTGACTTTATTTGCAGGAATATCTAAAGAAATATTTTTCAGCGCTTGTTTATCGCCGTAAAACAGATCAAGATTCTTTACCTGAATTTTTATTTCTTTCATTTAAGGAGTTTGACCATCAATTAGAGATACAAAAAAAATAGTTTCATGCGTTGGGT
>JAJYCM010000212.1 GCA_021778375.1 Bacteroidota bacterium | reverse complement strand
AATAAATTCCGATCCGCATGATAGGGTAACAATTACCGACAAAAATGACATCAAAGATATCCGCAACATCAAATATGATACAACACTTACTAATAAGCAGCTTGAAAAATATTTTGAAAATAAAATCAAAGAAATGGATAAAAATCATAAACCAATCCTTATTAAATACAAAGATGATGTTGTGCTGCAAAAAATTCATTACGGTGATTCCGATCTTGTAAACCAGTTAAAATTTTATCCTTTGCTTCAAATAATTATAGCCGGGCTTTTTATAATTATAGGATACATTGGTTTCAGCAACATCAAACGAAGCGAGCAGAGTAATATCTGGGTTGGTATGGCTAAGGAAACCGCCCATCAATTCGGAACTCCTATTTCAAGCTTAATGGGATGGCTAGAAATGCTTAAAATGAATTATAAGGATGAGGATAAGGTAATTGATATTGCCGACGAAATTGAAGATGATGTTCAGCGTCTTAATAAAATTACCTACCGGTTTTCAAAGATAGGAGCTAAACCAGAGCTAAAGGAGAAAGCAGTATACGAAGAAATAAAAAGAGTTGTCGATTATTTTCAACGAAGGCTGCCTCAAACAGGTAAAAGCGTTGAGTTGAATCTTAACGGCGACCAGCAGGTTTCAGCCGAAATAAATTCTGAATTATTCGAATGGGTAATTGAGAACCTCATTAAAAATGCTCTCGATGCAATCGATAATAAGCATGGGAAAATTGAGATTATGGTAAACACAAACCAAAACAACGTTGAAATTGATGTTACCGACAACGGTAAGGGCATAGAAATGAAAAGGAGGAGGGATATATTCCGCCCCGGTTACAGCACTAAAAGAAGGGGTTGGGGCTTAGGTTTAAGCTTATCAAAAAGGATTATTGAATCTTACCATAAAGGGAAAATATTTGTCAAAACTTCCTCTCCCGGCGAAGGGACTACATTCAAAATAATTCTTAAAAGATGCTAAAGAAATAGATAAGATAGGATGATAGTAGAGATTACTCATGTTATGCAGACAATTTCAAATACAAAGGAAGTGAAGTGCAAAACCTCGGAGGTTTCTCATTATGTAATCATAACCTTTTGTGTAAAGAACCAATTGTAATTTCTATTCAATTAATTACAATAATTTTGCAATAAGAAACATTTCGATCTGTATACAATTTTAAGAAATAAACACCGGACGGGAAATTATTTGTTTCAAGCAAATAGATATTTTTTCCGGATAAGAAATATTTATTTACTTTAGGTTGTACTACCCTTCCAAATACATCAAATATTTTTATTATAGCATATGAATTTTTAGAAAGTTCAAAAGAAATTTTAGTTGTGCTATCAAATGGATTTGTAAAGTCATGTTCAAAATTAAGAAGGGACGGATTCATGTTCCCCATTGAAAAAAATGGAAAAGCTTTGATATGAATAATATTGCTCATAGCGCTTTCATTCGATAATCGATCAAGTGCAGTAACAGTAAAGTATTGATCCTGGTCCGTAAGTAATTTTACAATTGTTGTATTACTTCCTGCAACCTCTAAAATATGAGTTGCATCAAGATCCTTGCGTTGGAAATTGCCTCTAAAAAATTTATACACGACAAAACGGAAAGCAGTATCTCCGTCAATCGCGCGAGACGGTGAATCCCAATTCAATTCAATTTTATTTGCAGAAGATATATTTTTATATCTCAAATTAACAGGTGGATTGGGGCGAATAGAATCTTTCCAGGACATAACAGGAAGAAGAGCGTGGTATCTATAAATATTATATTGCAGACTATCCGCAAAACCTTGCGGGTTATTTAGAATTCCATCAAAACTTCTAAATAGGATATTTCCTTCCACCTTAGGATTACTTCTGCCGGCTCTAATTTGGTTAAGCAATTCTGTTACGCCAAGCTTATTTATTTTATAAGCAGCAAGACTTGGGTAAAAATGCCTTCCGTTTAATTGCGAAGCCCACCAATTCAAAAGCTTTCCGTAATCCTGTTTACCTCCGAATTGCCAGTAAAGCTGAGGGGATATGTAATCTATTAAGTGATTCTTTAGCCAATAAACACCATCAGAATAAATTTTGCTATACGAAGAGAACCCATTTATACCTTCGGGCACTCCGTTTTTCCAAATTCCAAAAGGACTAATACCGAATTTCAAATAAGGCTTTACAGCTTTAATGCTGTCGTGAACCATCTTTATTAAAAGGTTAACATTATTTCTTCGCCAGTCATCTTTGTTAATAAATCCATAATTATACTTTTTGAATACTTTATCATCATTAAATTTCAAATTTCCTTTTGGATAAGGATAGAAATAATCGTCTAAGTTAACACCGTCTATATCATATCGTCTAACGACATCCATAATTACAGAAACGACATAATTTCTAACTTGAGGCAACCCCGGGTTTAAGATTTTAGAATCTCCATATTTGACAACCCAATCATGATGCAAAGCAGTAACATGGTGTTTAGATTGTGTATAAGCATTAACAGTTCGGACAGCGCGATAAGGATTGAACCAGGCATCTAATTCCATTCCACGTCTGTGCGCTTCCTTAACGGCAAATTCAAGTGGATCATAAAACGGATAAGGTGATTTTCCTTGAGAGCCGGTTAGCCAATAAGACCATGGTTCATAGGGGGAATCATACATAGCATCGCACTCTGAACGAACCTGGAATATTACTGCATTTACACCAATGGCTTTTAAGCTATCAAGTAATGAAATTAGCTCTGATTGCTGTTCTGAAGATGTCAGGTTATTTGACGAAGGCCAATCTAAATCACCGACAGTAGTAATCCATGCACCTCGGAATTCCCGCTTCGGCGAAATGGATTGACAGAATAAATTGATATGAAAAAGGAAGATAAAAAGGAAAAGATATTTCATAAACTGTAAAACCGACATGTTTAATTTAGTTTTTTTAATAAAACAAACTTGAAAAAGAAGAAAGATTAGATTAGCAGTTTGCCATTTTCCATTAACAGTTTATTGTCAAGAAAAACAGTCGGATTCTTTACAACACCATCAAGGTGAATCGGGACATCGATACTTCCTCCCATAGATAAATTATTTCCAAGCGCAATATGAATTGTACCCAACACCTTTTCATCTTCCAGAAGAACACCGCTAAGTTTGGCTTTATCGTTTGTTCCGATACCAAACTCAGCAATATTTCTCGCTTTAATACCAAATTGATTTAGAAGGACATTTAACTTTTTTGCAACAACATTGCCCGAAATCCTTGTTGCATATCCACCTTCAACAATAATTTTAAGTCCTGCCTCCCCTGCGGTCTTTTTTGAATTCTTAATTAAACCAAATCCAGCCATAGAGCCGTCAACAACGAAGACACCATTTGCAGACCCTTCAACCGGGGCTAAAAATGTTTCACCTGTAGGAAGATTACCGCTTTCTCCTTTTTTATGAAATAAACCCTTGCTGGCAATTGCCTTTCTACCGTCAATGCTGAAGGATAAGTCGGTCCCTAACTTTGAAGTAATCCTAATAAATTTTCCTTTATCCAAAATCTTTTTAAGTTTAATTGATAACTCAGTAATTTTTTCATAATCGGCATTCATACCTCGTATCATAACTTCATTTGTAATCCCGGGAAAAGTAGCCACCCTAACTCCATTTGCAGAAGCTTCCCTTCTCGCTTTAGTATGAGTAAGAGATTTTGTAGTCGGGCAAAACACAACATCAAATATTTTCATAAGGTTCGCAATTTCCTTAGGCGGCTCTTCGCCGTTTACTTTTCCAGATTTCATTTCGACGAATAAAGCTTGATTTCCCAGCTTAAGTGCATTGCGATATAAAGAATATCCGATCTCTCTCTTATTCTCATCAGTGATTATTAAAATTTTTTCATTCTTCTTCACTCCCATACAATTTTTAATTGCAGTAACGGAGGCTTTATCGAGCTTAGATGACTTCATATATTTTAAATTATTTATTGAAATGATTAAAGCGGAAATCCAACGTTCAATTGAACTACTGCATTGAATCCGCCGTTAGAAACAAAATTTTTCATACTCACATTAGAATTTTGACTAACTGTAAGTTCAGTTCCATCAGCTGACTTCATTTTACTTACAGAAAAAAAAGTATACCCGGCTGTTCCTTCGAGGCTAACATATTGATCAATAATATCTAATATAAAGCCTGTTCCGACTGAATAACCGAACGATGGATTTTCGCTATTATATTTATTTATAACAGATGATGGTCCAGGAGAATTGGTTGTGTTTGTAAATGAAGCTGTGGTATAAAGAAGTGCAGCATCGATTACTTTCCAACTTAAAGCATCGGTGATAGTTGTTCCAAGATCAATTCCAAGTCCCCAGTTTGTAAGTTGCAATTGATTAATTACAGTAGCATTTCCTGCTGCGGAGTTTATTGATGTTTGATTTTTCTCTGTTAAATTTTGGTAAAAGCCTTTTGTAGTTAGAATAAATCCTTTCACGTTTGCTCTAAAAAAATTTATTCCAAAACGATAACCTTGAGCTTTTCCAAACTTGCCCATCGGTGAGGAAAGCGAGTCGGAATGATTTGTATTAAAAGATTGGATATAATCATTCAAACCTTGCGGATTATATTGTTGATAGCTAAAGCCTCCGTATCCACCGACTAATCCCAGGCAGCCGAAACCAAATGTTTGTGCATTTGCATTAGCGGAAATCATCAGGAAACAAAATAATAAGACAAACTTTACAACAAGCATAAATCCTCAATGCGATGTGCATTTAAATTAACAATATTATAATTAAAATGGAATTGCTTTAACAAGGTATTTGTCAAAACAGTATCTAAGATTATATCTGTTCAAAATAATATTTCATATAACACCCATACCTATAGTGCGGCAAGCCGCAATGGAATATGGAAAATTATTTCAAATGGCTCTCAGATTCTTGCTGAGTCTAATGCGTATTGACGGAATATGAAGGATTGTTCTGAAGAGAGTTATATAGCTAATGTTACGCAGACAATTTCAAATATAAAGGAAGTGAATTGCAAAACCTCCGAGGTTTAGGAAAACCTCGGAGGTTTCTCACAATGAAATAAT
>JAJYCM010000211.1 GCA_021778375.1 Bacteroidota bacterium | reverse complement strand
AATGCTGAAAACATTAGTTACGGTAGAAATATCCTTTGGATAAAGCTTCCGCCTCATATCTATAATATCTTTTCTAATTTTTTCTTTATCTTCTTTTGCAATTCTCTCCGCCGCAGTTTTAACCAAAGACGTGAAGTTACTTTTGCTGCCGCAAATGAAATGCAATTTGCAAAGAGATTGAAGTTCCCAGGTCCTGGCGCGGCTTAGCAAATAATTTTTGTAGCTTATTAAATCCCAGACAAGCTGACTGCTTTTTCCTTCAGGTCTTAGCCTGCAGTCAACATCGAAGGAAAATAATTCTTTTTTTATATCTGATAGAAGCTGCTGGAAAGTACGCTCTAATTCTATATTTTTTGTCGAGCCCTTAACAATAAAGATTAAATCGATATCCGATGAAAAAGTCATTTCCCCTGAGCCAAGGCTTCCCATCGCTGCTATAAAGTAGTCCACATTTTCGGGAATTCGTCGAAATTTGTTTTCCGTTAGGGTTTTTATTTTATCTCGAATGAAAACAGAAAGAATTTCCGATAGCTTGGATGCCGTCATCAATTGCAAAGAAAATTGTACTGCAAGAATAAGCAATATCTTCTTTGTCGAAAATCCTGTTAATTCGTCCCTGGAAAATTTATCGAAGACTTTTCTTGTCATTATAAATTCACCAAGCTCCGCGTCTTCAGCAAAAAGATCAATAGCTTTTTGAGAGTACTCGCATAACCTTAAAAATGAATTAAAGAACAACTTATCGTTTAGCTCTCTGTACCAGATTGAAGGAAGGTTCGACGACCTAATAACTCTGACAAAGTTCTGAAGTGCCCGGTCTGGATTTATTGCGCGCTCTAAGTATTTTATTAACTCTGGTTCGATTGCTTCAAACAAAGTCGAAGCATTTTTATCAAACTGTTTTTGACCTAATAATCCCTTCCCTTCCCGCAAAAAGGAAAAGTCTTTTGCCGCCTGGATCTTATTTGACAAATTCCATTGAGGTAAAATTTCGGACTTCATCTTTTTCTCAACATCAATCCCCATTATCGAATTATAAATCTTAATTACCTCTTTTCTTTTCCAGGCAACCTCAGTTCTGAAATGAGAAGGATCCTGAAATCCTAAGAATGCACAAAGCTTTTCCAATATTTCACCCGAGGATGGGATTGTATGCGTCTGTGAATCGTTCATCATCTGAAGATAATGTTCTATCTTCCTGTAAAAGAAATATGCATCATTAAGGACTTCCTTTTCGTTTTCGCTAAGCAATGCATTTTCTTTCAGTCTATTTATTGCTTCAAGCGTATTTCCAGTTCGAAGAGAGTCTATTATTCCGCCGTTAAGAAGTTGAAGCGCTTGCACTGAAAATTCAATATCTCTGATACCTCCGGCAGCAAGCTTTATATTCTCATCGCCGTTTAGATTTCTTTCAATACTTGCCTTCAGCTTTTTAATTTGTTCGGTCGGTGAAATAGAAAATGAATTTGGATAGATAAAGTGAGATAATGAATCTGAAAATTTTCTATACAAGATTTTGCTTCCGGCAATAAATCTTGATTTTATAAGCATTTGCCTTTCCCAATCTTCACCGCGGCTTTCATAGTAAGATAAATATTCGTCAAACGCTCCGCACAGGGGTGAGTTCCTTCCGTCAGGTCGAAGTCTAAAGTCAACTCTATAAATGTAGCCTGCCCCCGTTATTGAAGAGGCGCTTTCGATGAAAAGGTATATCGCTTCAATTAACAATTCACTGTAATATTTTCTCCCGTTGATTAAAGAGTTCTTATCAAAAAAGACTATCAAATCAATATCGGAACTGTAGTTTAGCTCGTTGCCGCCGAGCTTCCCTAATGCGAAAAGACAATATTTTTGTTTAACTTTTCTCAGGTTATTCCGCGATAATATTTCATTATAACAGAGAGAAAATAACTCAGCGCTAATTACCTTGGCAAGTGTGGATAATTCTTCTGTCACGTCAATTAAGCTTGAGATACCCAAAATATCCTTTGTCCCAATCCGCAAAACTTCTTTTCGCTTTATAAATCTTAATGCATTTAGCTTTGCCGGAAATGTATTGTAAGATTGAAGTGATTGATTTATCTCTTTTGCAAACGGTGTTTCTTTTAACTTTGAATTCAAATTTGCAGGATTTAATATCCGGTAAAAATATTCAGGGTTACGGACTATAATATCAGTAAGGTAGTTGCTGTTTACGGAGATGGCTAATAGCGTATCGATGTAATTAGGGTATTTGAGGCATTCTAAAAGAAAGGTTACTTTGTCGTAAAGTGAAGAAATAATTCTTAACAAGTTAGACTCTGAAGAAAAACTAAAGTAGTAAAATGTAATTTTTTCTTCTATCAGAGACATAACTTTTTCAAAGTCCCCTGTCGAAAGATAGCCGGCAGTTTGTGCTGCAAGTTTTTCCACGAATTCTTCAGAAAGCGTATATTTGGTTATGCCTTTTACCACAGTTATTTAATTTTTATTTTTATTAAATTAAAAGTAATATTTAACGATAATAATTAGAATAGATAATATTATTTTTTTACTTAAATTTAGTATAAAAGTCTATAGATAATTGAATTTTTACAGGAATTCGTAATATGAAAATTTCAGTCTTAATTTTAATAGCTTATTCCCTTAGCTTTTTTTCATGTGCCTCGAATGTTTCTAAGGATAAATCCATTCAGGACAAGTTTGTCATTCCTAAAACAATATCAAGTGCTCCGGCGGCAATACAGGTTAATCAATCTACGGTAACGGCAGTTGTAACTTCAGTAAATATTAAGGACAAAGAAGATTTTCAGATAAAAGCAAATATACTAAAAGTCGAAAACACGCCCGCTTTCCACAGTATGGCTTTCGAAGGTGCGGACTACAATTTGACTCCAAGTTTTCAACTTGATGATAATAAACAAATTATGCCCACACCAAAAAATGAAGGGTTGTTGGGCTTAGCAAAATTAAAAGCCGGTGATACTTTTAAGGCAGTAATATTTTATACTCAACTTAAAGGATGGTTTATTGGTAGTGTTCTTAGCGCCCCGGCTACTAAGTAATCCACATTATGATTAGTAGGAGTGGTGGAGGAGTGGAGTGGTAGAGGAGTGGAGGAGCCACTAATCCAACTTGCCTGAAAACGGAACATGAGATTTTTAATACAAAAAATTAGGACTAACATGACTAAAAGGATTCTACATATTGCTTTTCCGCTTGCTGCATTAGTAATAGCGTTTTTACTTTTCACTCATACCAATAACAAACCACAGAGTGAAAACGACGAAGGTTCAAACGGCAACATAAAAGATAATGAGGAACTTGAAACCGGCTATGCTGCCGAAGCCGCAAAATGGTATTATGACCAGCGTGCATTTCCTCTTGGTTATATTCCTAATGATTGGAGAAATAAAGCTTATAAACACATTGCCTCCTTTAACCAACCTAATGCAATGGCTAAAACAACTCAATCTTTAACCTGGACATCATTAGGTCCCGGAAATATCGGCGGGAGAGTCAGAGCAATTGTAGTCAGTCCAACAGATCCCAATACCGTTTACATCGGTTCGGTAAGCGGCGGTATTTGGAAAACTACTAACGGAGGCAGCTCCTGGTTTGCTCTCGATGATCAAATGGCTAACCTTGCTGTCTGTTCAATGGTTATGGATCCCAAAGACCCAAACATTATTTACGCTGGAACCGGCGAGGGTTTTAACAACTACGACGAAATGCAAGGAGCAGGTATTTTTAAAACTACCGATGCCGGAATTACATGGTCTCAACTTCCTTCTACTAACAATACTAATTTTTATTATGTAAATAGGCTTGCTATCGACAGCACTAACGGCGCTCTTTATGCGGCTACTCTATACGGCTTATTCAAATCAACCGACGGCGGAAATTCTTTTACTAACGTACTTCCTTCTAATTATGGGCAGACTGGAAATATGGGTAGCTGTGCTGATGTTGTTATTAGTTATACAAGCCCCACAACCATATTTGCTTCTTTTGGATTATTTCTACAGTCTCAAATTTGGCGAAGTAACGATGGAGGAAGTACCTTCCAATTTAACTATCAGAAATTAGCAAACGGCAGAATAGAACTTGCCTCATCACCCACAGACCCGTTAACAGTTTATGCTTCGTTTATGAATCTTAACTCTAACGAGATTGACTCATTGTGCGTTACCAACGACGGGGGCAATACATGGAGCACAAAAATAGTTCCCGGCCCAAACTCCGAAGGAACGCCTTCTTACACCGCTAATCAAGGTTGGTACAATAATGCTATGACTGTTGACCCAGATAATGCCGGTACTATATACGTTGCCGGAATTGATACATGGAAATCCTTAAACTATGGAATAAATTGGACTCAAATATCAAATGCCTATGCCTCACAGAGTTCGCTGCCCAGTGTCCATGCGGATATTCATACATTAGTTTTTGCTCCTTCGAATCATAATATAATTTATCTTGGCTGCGATGGCGGTATATATAAATCTACTGATAGAGGTAAAACTTGGACGGGTATGAATAACAATTTAGCTATTACCCAATTCTACTCCGGCGCTGTTGCTCCCACAGGAGCTACTTATTACGGAGGAGCACAGGATAATTATACACTTATGTCTTCTAATGGTCAATGGAGTAAAATTATGGGAGGAGACGGCGGTGATGTTAATGTCGACTTTTCTAATCCCAATAATGTCTATGTGGAACGTCCAAATTTCACTTTTCTAAAGTCTATAAAGGCGGGAATTGGCTTTAGCTATGCCCAAACAGGAATTCCTATTAATTCAAGTAGTCATGAAACTACAGATAGGACATTATTTATTACTCCCGTTTCGATGGATCCGAACAATTCACAAATACTTGTTGCCGGTACTTATAAAATCTACAGAACCATCAACGGCGCAGGAAACTGGACTTCAATAAGCCCTGATTTATCGGGTGATGGTTACAGTTATGTCTCTGCAGTGACTGTGGCAAAAGGAAATTCAAATATTATTTATGCTGCTTATACTAACGGAAAAATTTGGATAACACAACAAGCGGATTCCATTTGGACTGAAATTGATCAGGTAAGCAGCAATGGAAC
>JAJYCM010000210.1 GCA_021778375.1 Bacteroidota bacterium | reverse complement strand
ACTGGGGAATGATGTCTACAAATTTTGAATTTGTAAATCTTAATTGGCAGTTCACTACCAACAGTCCAAAGTCAGGGTTAACGTTTAACATTTATAGAAAATTAGGGGCAATAAGTGATACCGGTGAATTCGTTAGGAAATACACGCATATTTATAATAATTCATGGAGGGACATTAACATTCATCGCGGCGAGACATATTCCTATTATGTTACGGGTGTAAATCACTCTGGTGAAAGTTTACCCTCGGATACCGTACAAATTACAATTGATTCTACAGTTGCAAGAGTAGTAGTTTCCGGTACAATAAAGGATAAAGTGACCGGCAATGCAATTATGCACAGTACTATAGTTTTTCTTCCGGTTTTTGGATGGTCAGGAAATCATGCCGGTACTGATACATTGGGAAATTTTACGGTTAATCTATTCCCCGGTACTTATTTAGTTTACAGTTTTGCCCCGGGTTATGTGCCGCAATATTATGATGGTGTACGTAATATATTCAATGCTACTAAAATTACAATCACCTCAAGCGGTCTTTCAAATCTCGACATTACTTTGCAGCCCAAAACTATTCCGCAACATTTCATGTTGACTGGAACAGTTAAGGATAGTCTTGGGAATCCAATTAAAGCATTAATCAGAGTTCATGATTTATTTTTTAACACTTATCATCGAAGATATTTTTACACGGTAACAAATGACTCGGGCAAATATTCAATCCCGGTCTTACAAGGCGATACGGTAATTGTTTTTGCGAGATCATTTGATCGCCAATATTTCCCGCAATTTTTTAATGACAAAGGAAGTTTTCTTGACGCCGACAGAATCGGAATTTCGGGTGATACTTCCGGGATAAATTTTATTCTTGTCCATAAACCGGTATACAATAACGGTGTTAGCGGTATAGTCCAATCAGTAGACAGCGCAGGTGTTGAATCTATTGTTATGGCTATAAGGCTTGGCGATGATTATCATATGAAACATAGGTACACTACGGAAACAGACTCACTGGGCAATTATTCATTTGACCATATGATACCGGGCAGTTATATCTTCCTTGCAATTCCCGAAGGCGATTATCAACCTACCTTTTACACGACAGATGGCATTCAGACATTACAATGGAAAGATGCGGATTCGGTTGTTGTTGATTCCACAAGCTTAATTGTAGGTATTAATTTTGTAGTAACCAATCCGGCAGATTCGGGGAATGCTTCGATAAGCGGACATGTTTCGGATAACTCTAATAATCCGTTGGCAGGTGCAATGGTATTTGCCACCGACGCTAATCAACAAATTTACAGCTACGGTATTTCGGATGCTAACGGAAACTACACTATTTCAGGATTGGTACCCGGTCAGTACACGGTAAATTCTGATTCATACGGATACACATCGACACAATCAATTACTTCATCAGTTGATTATAATACGAACTTTGCTACCACTGCTTCATTCAGCTTAACACCGGAAACAGTTAGCGCAGTAAAAGATCAGCCTAATGTAGTTTCAGATTTCAAATTAAACCAGAATTACCCGAATCCATTTAATCCTTCTACGATAATTAGCTATCAAATTCCTACGGAGACACGGGTAGTGCTGAAGGTTTACAACGTTCTTGGAAAGGAAGTTGCTACTTTAGTAAATGGAATAAAACCTGCGGGAGCCTACAATGTTCAATTTAATGCTCTTAACTTAGCGAGCGGAGTTTATTTCTACCAACTTAGGGCGGGAAACTTTTTCGCTACGAAGAAATTGCTTCTTTTGAAATAAGAAGTTAGGCTCTATAATCTGATAAAAGGTTGTCCGGTTTTCGAATCGGGCAACCTTTTTTTTATCTCCACAAAAATCATGCTTCAATTTGTTTATTGTGCTAAGATATTCATATTGTTGTCATAGCGCGGCAAGCCGCAATTTTGAATTATGAATCCGCGGCGGATGAACCTTGCCTACCAGCAGAGAGTGTTGCACAACTCCAAAATGTCATTTCGACCGGAGGGAGAAATCCCATGTATAGCTTAAGTACACAATTTCCAAAATAATATCACCCTCTTCCTGGGTTAAATTTTTTTGAATTATGTTTTCTATAATAATGTCATCCCTTCTGAATTAAGGGGAATTGAATTATAATCCAATAGTGGAAATTGGAATATTTATTCTTCCTTTTGAAGTTTTAACGCTGACTCTTTAGCATAGGGCAGAATCTTTGTAGAAGCAGGACATTGAAAATATTAAAAAATGCTGTATGCATAGCATGTAAAAAAACTAAATTTACTATATAAGGGCACTTCTAAAAACCTCAATATTCTCTGCGAACGTTGCGTATTCTTTGCGTTCTTTGCGTTAAATTTTTAAAAAAGATAGTTTTTAGAAGTGCCCATAAATAATAATTATTTTATAAATCATGTTACGCAGACAATTTCAAATATAATGGAAGTGAATTGCAAACCTCCGAGGTTTAGGAAAACCTCGGAGGTTTTGCATTATGCAATAATAACCTTGTGCGTAAGGTGATTTTATAAATTATAAAATGATCCAAGACCCAAAATATCCACTTGTCGCAGTATTTGACAATTATTTGTCTATTGCTTATCTTTATGTAGACTAAATCTTAATAATATGTATCTCGGAAAAGTCAACTTTTGTAGAATTGAATTTCAGCCATAAAAACTCAAAATAGTATATACGATAATCTAAACTACTGAGAAAAATGAAAACAGCAGCAGATCTAAAAAACGGAGAGAGAGTAACAATAACCAACATTGATGAATCACATCCTTCTGCAAGAAGAATCCTTGAGGTTGGTTTTACTCCCGGACAGGAAATTGAACTAATCAGCGCTTCAATATTTAGTGACCCATTGGCTTTTGCCATAAGAGGTACATTGATTGCTATCAGGAAAAATGAAGCGGAGTGCATCAAAGTATTATGATCTCAGAAACTGTTGAGAAAATTCCTTTCATCTCATTAATCGGGCCGCCTAATTCAGGCAAAACTACCTTATTCAATTATTTAAGTGGTAAGAATTTCAAAACCGTTAATTATCCAGGTGCAACGGTTGAGTATTCTGTATCAAAAATCTTAAAGAAATTTAATTTCGAAGCAAATCTCTTAGACTCACCCGGAATAATAAGTATGATACCGGAATCTCTTGATGAGAAGGTTTCTATCGATGCAATCTATAATCATCCTAAATTCGGAATACCTGACTTAGTAATTATTACAGTTGATTCCAGCCAGTTATCGCGCCATCTTTTGCTTGTACAGCAGATGAAAAAAGCAAAATTCAAAATTCTTATTGCTTTGACTATGACCGACATGCTGAACAAAAAGGGACTTGACGTTGCCATAAAAGATTTGGAAAATCTCCTTGGTTGTAACGTTGTAAAAATTGACGGCAGAACCGGTAAAGGCGTTGAAGAACTCCTTCGAACCGCTGAACTTAATATTCAGAAATCACAAATTGAAGTTCCGGAAAAACCGCTTTACGTCGGGAAGAATTCTAACAATTCCGGATTGCTTGAATTATTTGCAGAAATTGAAAAAATTGAAAAGAAGGTTGTAGTCAATCTACCTTCAGAAAATAATCTAAATATTGCGACAGCAAACAAGCAGTTAATTGTATTAAACGGTAATTCAAACGAGCCAAGAAATAATAACTTAGATTCAAATTCTTTAAAGATTGATAAGATACTCTTACATAAGGTCTGGGGTTTGGTCGCATTTTTTTTAATAATGGCAGGTATATTTACCTCAATCTTTTGGCTTGCCTCACCTATAATGAAATTGATCAGTGATATTTTTGGACTGGCAGCGGAGAAAGCTTTTGTACTGATAGGGAATAACTGGGTAGGTGATTTTGTTGCTAACGGAATAATTACAGGCACAGGTTCTGTTTTGGTTTTTGTTCCGCAAATTTTAATTTTATTCCTGATACTAGGATTTTTGGAAGACACCGGTTACCTCGCGAGAGGAGCCATGTTAATAGATAAACCGTTATCAAAAATCGGCTTAAATGGTCGCTCATTTGTTCCGATGCTTTCGGGGTTTGCTTGTGCCATACCGGCTATGCTTGCTGCGCGTACTATTCCGAACCGGAAGGAAAGACTACTTACAATATTTATAATCCCCTTAATGAGCTGCAGCGCCCGCCTTCCGGTTTATGCTCTGCTAATCGGATTTTTATTTCCCGGAGATCAATCATGGATAGCAGGTATTGTCCTTGCCACTATTTACATCTTCAGCACAGCAAGCTCTATCACTATTGCAGGACTTTTAAATAAATTTAAAAGTAGATTATTTAGTAGTGACGACAATTCTTCATTCATTCTTGAATTGCCTGCATATCGCAAACCGAAGTTTAGTGTGGTAGCTAATAATGCTTATCACAGTGCAAAATTATATTTCAAGAAAGCCGGGCCAATTATTCTCGGATTCTCGATGATACTTTGGTTCTTAACCTATTTCCCAAATTCCAATCCTAAAATTAACACTAATGGATTAGACCAAATGCAGATAATCCATTTGCAGAAGGCAGATAGATTGGCTTCATCTTATGCCGCAGATTTGGGAAGGGGAATTCAGCCGCTCATGAGACCACTTGGCTTAGACTGGCGGGTCGGAGTCTCATTAATTTCTGCTTTTACCGCACGTGAAGTTTTCGTAAGCTCGCTAGCGCTGATTTTCAAAGTAACTGATAGTGAAGGAGCGCTTCAAAGCTCCATTGTCGACGCAATGCACAAAGCTAAAATAGAAGGAACAAACAAAAAACTTTTTACTACTTCAACTATTTTTGGACTAATTATCTTTTTTGTTTTTGCCCTTCAATGCCTATCAACGATAGCCGTTTCTAAAAAAGAAACAGGAAGTTGGAAAATTCCGATGCTGCAATTATTCGTCTTTACATCCATGGCGTATGTCTTTGCATTTATCACCGTTAATGGCCTCAGGTGGTTGGGGGTGCCGTAGTTGTAGGAACAATTGATTCGATATGACACATGAATAATTGTCATTTCGACCGGAGGGAGAAATCCCATGAGTAGCTAAGATATAATAGTTGGGTTTATTAGAGGGATATTTAGATATTTTTTA
>JAJYCM010000209.1 GCA_021778375.1 Bacteroidota bacterium | reverse complement strand
GTTTATTAAATTCTCTATCGATCTTTTGCCTAAGGAACTTAACAAATGCCTCTATAACATTACTGCGTGGATCAAAGTTCATATCCCATAGTCTTTCTGAAATCAACTCACGTGATAATATTTTATTTGGGTTCATCATAAACAATTCCAACAGAGCAAATTCTTTTGTCGAAAGCTGAATCTCCTTATCTTCACGGTAGGCAGTGTGAGTGTTTAAATCCAGTTTGACTCCATAATATTCAAGCACTGAAGAACGTACTTCACTTTTACGCCTTGTAAGAGCGCGCATTCTTGCTAGTAACTCTCCAAAGTGAAAGGGTTTTGCAAGATAATCATCAGCACCTTCATCCAATCCTTTAATTTTATCAGAAACATCATCAAGAGCAGTTAGCATTATAACTGGAGTCAGAATATTATTCCTACGTAAGTTTGAACAAGTTTTCCATCCATCCTGCTTCGGAAGCATAATATCGAGAATTATTAGATCGTAATCGTTTATTGTTGCAAGTTCTTCACCCGAGACACCATCTGCAGCGGTGTCAACCGCATAAGATTCAGCTCTTAAACCTTTGGTAAGTGCGGCAGAAATCTTTCTATCATCTTCAATTAAAAGTACACGCATACACTATCTCTTTTTTACAAATATAAAGAGTTAATATGAAAATTATATGAAAATAAAAAATGAGTGTTTATTTCAGGTAAACAATCATTTAGTAGATATATGCTCTATCTATTAGGCAATTTTACTATTAAAAATAATAGAGATACTTTATTTTGAAAACACCGTTCCTTTCGGCGATATGCATTCTTTGAGGTAAAAGATTTCCGGCAGCATCAAATTGATCGCTTCTATTATCAAGTTCATTGTAAGCAAAATAAATCCAGCTTTTAGGCCGGAAGTTATAAGAAAATAGCAATCCTGAAATTATTTGCTCCATATGGTTCGTAGACGAGTCAAAAAGATTATCAACATATATCCTGACGTTAATATTATTAATGGGAGTAATTGACAAAAACGGACGTGCGTTATAAGTAATATCTTCAACTCCGCCGGATGGGTTCCCTTCAATATACATATTGTAAGAAGTTCCAAGTTGTAATACATCTGCTGCATTCCATTGAAAGTATGCCCCGGCCCATGAATAGAAGGCAATATAATTTCTATTAAAGTTATAAGTTTTTGCATAACCTCCGTATAAATTGCCATTCCACTTTGCGCTTGTACTAAACCACCCGTTGTAGTCAATCTCGTATGAACCGTATTTTATTCCTTGATCCTTAGATTTGCCCACAAGCAGCGTAATTTCATAACCCCAATTGCTCCGGAATTGCATATTAAAGTCAAGGACTCCTGAATGGTCCATATATCCTTCAATATTTTTATAGTTGAAAGAAAATCCGCCCAACAAAAGTATCTGGCTAATGCTTCCTTCATCAAAGTACCAAACAGGACCGGTAAGTGAAGTTAGCTCTGATGTTCCAATCCATGGTACATAACCAATCTGTTGGATATCAAAATTATTGCCGATATATTTTGATCTTGCTAGAACCCACCATTTACTTCCAAGCATAGTAAAACCAGCAGAAGCTGCATAATCACCCTCGGAATTTTTAAAAGACCTGCCAATTTGATAAGAAAGTTGCCAATCCGATTGCCTGAATGCGCCATCAACATCGATAACTCCATAAGTTGTATCCAAAGTTTGCTTGGCAACGAATAAAGCTCCGATAGAAGAATTTTCATCAAACTGTTTTTTAATCCTTGCAGAACCGAACATTGCACGAGGTTCAGTTCTTTGAGTTGTATCATCCATATAATCTTTTTTGTCAGTGAGTGCTAAAAATCCACCGTATTCCCAATCTCCGATTCTTCCAAAAGCTTTTGTTCCAAGTATTAATGGGACTTCGCTGCCATCTGGCAATTTCTCCCCGATTCTTCTCGAATAAAATAATTCAAGCGGGCTATAGAAACCTGTATTCATCTCTTTCCCGGCTGCCATAAATATTTCGTTTCCTTCAGTAAAAAAAGGACGGCGTTCGTCGAAATGTGTTTCGTATCTTGAAATATTGAATTGGTATGGATCTGCTTCAATCTGTGCAAAATCGGGATTAGCAGTCAACTGAAATTTTAATTCCGGTGATGGGTTGTACATTATATCTAATCCTGCATTCGGATTAATTTTATATTTGTTATTTCCTTCATATGTTGCCTTTGCGAGCCCTACAGGATAAATTTCTAAATTTAATCCCTTCACGCTTGGCTTAAAATTATCGAAAATCAATTCGCCGAATTTTGAAATTCTTTGTCCTTCATTTTTTTCGTATTTGTTCCAGTATAGATCTTCAGCCTTTGATGGAATATAGCGGTCAAAATCTAAACCCCATACTTTTAAATTTTTATTGTATTGAATAGATTTGTAAGGAATTTTCATTTCTGCCACCCAACCCCAGTTGTAAATTTTAGTTGCAGCAAACCAAATACCGTCCCAACTATAATCTCTGTTCCGGGCATCGTCTAATAACCTTGCATCGCTTCTTACACCTGAAACGGAAACAATAAATTTATAAGCAGTTTTATTATCGTCGAAAGTATCCAGCATAAAAGAAACATATTCTCCGGTTATATTATCTAAAGTTCCGGTAAAAGGCTGAATGAAATTTTTATCTTCATGGCAAATAATTAAACAATAAATAGCGCTTTCAGTTGTAAGAACTTTTGCGACAGTAGGCCAAGTTGGCGTTTTATCATAATATGGCGATAGCTGAAAAAAGTTTGTAGCCGAATCGGCATTGCTCCACGCTGGATCAATCACTCCGTCAATTTTTATTTCTTCATTTGTCTTTCTTAGAATTAATTTTTTGCCGTGATTGTCATTTTTGGCAAAAGCGCCTACAAATAAAATAATTATTAAAAACAATAATTTTTTCTTCATTAAACTTTTTCTTTCATTCGTATTCTTACTTTTGACTGAAAAAATAATATTTGGTTACCGTTTAAAGCCTTTTATAAATAATATTTGCTGACTTACCTATGCAAAGCTTATTATATTCTGAAAAAGTTTAAACTGATTATTGATGAATGGGAAATATTGTTTTCTTATGGTTGAATTAGTTGATAATTTTACAGGAAAATGTGAGGGATCTATAGTCTTGCCGTCTATATCTCTGCTTTTTTCTTGAGCTTAATCTTGAACTTGAGCGATACGGTGTACTTTTCGAAACCGTAAGTTTGTTGAAAAAATTAGATTACATAGAGTTTACAAAATTATTCCACTGCCGAGGCACAAATCGTTCTGATAGAAAACGGCAAATTGACCTGACGCTATTCCCTGGTCGGGTTTATCTAACTTAACTTCCGCAGTGTCTTCGCCGGCAAAGTTGAGACTACAAGAAAACATTTTTGCCCCATGACGGATTTTAACTTTTAGATCATTTGTCGATGGTCTTTCTTCTGAAATCCAATTAAACTTACCTGCAGTAAAAAAATCCTTTTCTCTAAGTGCTTGATCTTCTCTTGAAACAAAAACAAGATTCTCTTTAACATCTTTCTTTACTACATACCAGGGACCGCCGGATAAACCAAGTCCGGAACGTTGTCCTATTGTGTAAAAATAATACCCTTTATGATCACCTAATTTTTTACCTGAGCCCGAATCAATTATTTCGCCCTTTATCTCGCCAAGATGATGTTTCACAAATTCATTGAATTTAATTTGTCCGAGAAAACAGATTCCCTGACTGTCTCTTCGATCCATCGTCGGCAATTGATATTGATGAGCTAAATCTCTGACCTCGCTTTTATTATATGAGCCGATCGGAAACATGGCCCGCGATAATTGTCTCTGCGTTAAGTAGGCTAAAAAGTAAGTCTGATCCTTAATTGGATCGGGAGACATACTTAATTGGTATTTCCCGTTTTTCAATTCAACTCTCGCGTAATGTCCGCTTGCTACTTTTTCAAATGAAGAATCGATTTTATCGTAAAACTGTCCGAATTTAATTAAGCTGTTACAGAAAATATCGGGATTAGGAGTCCGGCCTTCTTTTATTTCGGAAATTGTGTAAGTTACAACAGTCTCCCAATATTCAGTCTGAAGCGGAATAACTTCTAAAGGTATTCCAGCTTGTCGACACGCTTCTCTGGCATATTTAAGATCTTCTTCCCACGGGCATTCACCTAGAAAAGAAAATTCATCTTGAAGCCATATCTTCAAATAGAATGCTGTAAGATCATGACCCTGATTTTTTAATAATCGCATTGCAACAGAGCTGTCAACACCCCCCGAAAGTAGTACCGCAATCTTCATGTTAGCTGTTTGTTATATTTTTCATAAACAAAAATAATGAAAGCATAGATAAGTTTTTGGGGAAAAATTGTGGCGCAGAAATCTTAGGCTTTTTTATCTCTTTCGGTAGACAGGGGAGGATTTCTTTTAGTCGCTTTTAGTTTTTGCAATACACGGCTATAGACTTGATCATTTACATTGCTAAGAAGAATCTTTTCAAGTTGAACTGAATTACTTATCTTGCTAAAAAATCCTATACATATTTTACTTCTCCTATCACACACTTTTGCTAATCCGTTATATCTTCCGTCGAAAATTCCGCCTTCTAAAATTTCGATTTCTGAATAATAAATTACAATTTTCCTCTTCGAAAAAAGGAAATCTGTACATGTAATTTTTTCTTTGTCAGCAGAAATGTTATAAGCAAGAATTTTGTACATCGTTAAATATTGTTTGTTAATGTAGTAAATCAATAATGCAGTGATTACAAAAGTGAAAAGATATATTAACGAGTAGTTAATGTTAGAAGCTGCGGAAATTAAAAAAGCAAAAAGTATTATAGTAGCTGGGATATTTCCGTAACGGTAAATAGCTCTATAAAAAAAAGAATACGAATAATTGGTTATATTATTTTCGGTTATTGTCATTACATTCCTATAAAAGATTGCTCGCTAGCTCGGCAAGCTCAGAACGTTCTCCCTTTTCAAGATTAATATGAGCGTAGAGTTTCTGTCCCATAAAGTGGTCGATTAAATAAGTAAGCCCATTTGATTGTGAATCAAGATAAGGATGATCGATCTGGTAAATATCTCCGGTAAATA
>JAJYCM010000208.1 GCA_021778375.1 Bacteroidota bacterium | reverse complement strand
GCATTTAGAATATCGATTTTTATGGCAGTTAAAGTTTGACCAATTTCATCATGTAATTCCCGTGCAATATTTCTTCTTTCTTGCTCCTGTATTTGAATCAATTGCCTTGATAAATTTTTCATTATACTTTGGGCTTCAATCAACTTATTAAAAAGCTTTTCCTGCATTTCTTCCGCAGCTTTTCTTTCAGAAATATCCTTAATTACGTACATTATCATACCGTTTTCGAATATACTAATACTAATTTCTGCAGGGAAATGATTTTTGTCCTTTCTTATGAACTCATACTCAAAATGAAGTTTATCGCTTGAATATTTTTTTCTTAAATTTATTTTTTTGTTATAGATTATTTCTTTAGAATTTAGATTTAATATTTCTTCTTCATTATATCCTAATAATTCTAATAATTTTGAATTCCATACAATTATTTTTCCGTTTTTATTAATTAATGCTATTCCGTCAAAGGATTGTTCAATTAGTGACCTGTATCTTCTTTCACTTTCAGCTATATCAGTTTCATTTTTTTTCATTGCTGTAATATCAGTATTTATTACAACAGCAGCTATTATATTTCCATTAGATTTAATTGGGGCACCTGCGCTCCTAATAATTTTTTGTATTTTTGATTTAGGATCTGTTAACACAATTTCTCTTGCTATTGATTCTCCTTTAAGCGCCTTTGCAAAAACATTATCTTTTGTTGGAATAATTTTATTTGAATCTAAATGACGTATCTTCATTATTTTGTTAATTTGTGAACGAACTGAGTTCAATTCATTTATATCTTTTAACTTATATAAATCCAGTAATTTTCTATTAGCCCTTTTGATACCTTTTTTAGTTCCGACATAAATTGCATGAGGAATACTTTCAAAAATAGCATCGAGCTCTGCCGCATATTCTTTTGTTACTTTTAATAGATTTTCCTTTTCATCTTCAATTTTTTTCCTTTTTGTAATATCCTGGGCAACAAATTGAATAGCCGGTTTTCCTAAGTACTGATAAAACCTAGCATATGATTCAACTATTATAATTGAACCGTCATTTCTTTTAAGTCTTAATTCAATTGGATGAGTTTTTTTTCCTTTCAATAATTGCTGATTCCGTATTTGAAATTTGTGAAAATCATCAGGTAAAATTAAATTTTTAATAGGTTTCCCAATTAAAGAATCAATATTTTTTGAACCCAAAGCCTTGCCCCCCGCTGAATTTATAAAGATAATCTTCTCATCTTGAAATATTCCTGATATATTTGGAGCCATTTCTACAATATCTCGATAACGTTTTTTTTCAGCTTGTAGGTCTTTTATTAATCTTATTTTTTGCGTTAAATCTCTACCAATGAAAAAAGCACCTAGTACTAAATCATTTTTATTTATAATTGGGATAATAGTCGTCTGAACAAATTTGATATTCCCTTTTTTATTAACATGTTCTGATTCAAAGAGGCAAATCCTTTTGTTTTTGTTTCTGTTTATTTTATTTAAATTTTTTGAATACTCATTGTTTCTCTTTTTAGACATTAAAATTGAAATAGATTTCCCAATAATTTCTCCTTGCTTATAACCATATAATTTTTGGGCACCTTGGTTCCAACTTAAAATAATGCCGCTAAGATTTGTTTCAATAATAGAATCTTTTTTTGATTTCCATAAAGAAGACAGATTTGGGGGATGTCTCATCTTCTTTTTTCCTTTATTAAATAAACAGATGGATAATAGGATAGTTATTTAGAATCATTTGATATTTTTTTAATCGATTTCTAAACAATTGAAGAGATTTTGCCTTCGTTTTTCATTCTTAGATTACTAAAATGCTTCCCTTACAATTTTCATTATTTATTTGATGGTATTATACCTTTTCAGGCAATTTTATCAATTTTTTTAATTACTACTAACAAATATCTTGAGATACATAAATAATTTTCTAAGCAGATATCAGGTAATTTTGCGCTCTTTCCAGGATTCTCCCGATTTCCCTTCTTTTCGTTTTGAAATAGGTTGACCTCCGAAATAAAATAATAAAATGAAAAAGAAACGAATCCTTAAAAATTTGGAGGCAACTCAATGGACCTGGTTAAGATTTTAAAGTATATAACTTTATTGTCAATAATTACAGTTCAATTATCCTTTGCATCAACGTATTATGTAGATGCGACAAATGGTAATGATAACAATTCGGGATTATCACCAAACTCTGCCTGGCAAACTATTAACAAAGTAAATAACTTTACTTTTGCAAGCGGAGATATTATCGCCTTCCAGAGAGGGCAAATATTTAATGGATATACTCTACTTCCAAATACAAGTTATTTAACCTTTACTTCTTATGGTACGGGAAATTTGCCTGTTATTGATGCTCAGAATACCCGGCAATATTGTGCCCAGTTACAAGATAAAAGCCATATAACCTTTAGATCTATTGAGTTTTATAATGGTGCTGTTGAATGTCTTGATGTAAATACTGTCAATTATTTGACAATTGATTCGTGTCTATTTGACGGTAACTATCATGAAGCTCAAACTGTTTATATAGGGGAATCATATTATACTTACATTGGACATAGTGTCTTCAAAAATGCTGCCCCTGGCGCTGCGAATTATCCTTATCCTCATGGACTTTATCTTGGAGGTGGTGGCTATCAAACTGTTGAATATAATAAATTCATTGATAATACAGGCGATGGTATTCATGTAAATGTTAATGTTAATCCAAATGGTCGAGTGCCCCACCCTATTGTAAGATATAATTGGTTTGAAGGCAATGAGGAAAATTATCAAGATCAAGCAAGTGATTCTTTAGAGTTTTATAATAATGTTATTGTTGATAATCCAAATGTTCCCTATGCTGTAGGCATGTCTTTCAGTCAGGAAGGTGCTTATGCACAATACGCAGTAAGAAATAGTAAAGTATATAACAACACTTTCATTATGAGTGATTCCCTTACTGGGCACATTGGCAT
The DNA here is from genome assembly GCA_021778375.1 of Bacteroidota bacterium. Taxonomy (GTDB): domain Bacteria; phylum Bacteroidota; class Ignavibacteria; order Ignavibacteriales; family Ignavibacteriaceae; genus FEN-1297. The sequence continues at coordinate 2,146 of JAJYCM010000208.1, read as the reverse complement.
AATGATACATAACGCAGCAGCAATTGATAATTTAACATTTAAAAATAATATTATATTTTTTGCTAATTCAATTCGTGGAAATGGATACTTTGTTTATCAACAGTCTGGCAGCGGAACCCTTCATTTCGACAACAATTTATTTTTTAGAGTTGGTGGAAGCCAGGCTGGCTTTGCTAATCTTCAAGGTATTGCTTACAGCTCTTTTACTGCTTGGCAATCTGCTGGTTATGACCCCCATGGCGCTTGGAATAACCCGTTTAATAACAATTCAAGTTCTGATATTTTGAGAAGTCTTCGTAAGATAAACATAATATCGAAGTGATTCAAAATATATTTCTTGATTTAATTTATCAAGTAAGTATTATTGGACAATCCCGTACATTTTTTACATATTGGATGCATATATTGTCCATATTGTCTTTTTAAAAAACCTTCCCTTAACACTCTATATTCATCAAATCTCAAAATTACTTTCGTTTTATTTCAAATTTTATTGCATTACATAAAGATTGCATAATTCTTTGAATGATGGAGTCCTAGTCCCCTAGAGATTGAAAAAAATATTTTTTTTATTTAAATATAAAATATATACCCATTATCTTTGTGAATGCTAAGAATATTTAATACCCATCTACTGTAGATAACCACTTACCATTTCCTATTTGAATCGGATCAACAGTATGCATTCCATATTTATTCCAACCTGATCCGCTTGCTTTAATAATTGCTTTATTATCAACTATTTTTTCTTCATATGATGTTGTATCTAATTTTGTAATTTCAAATGCATAAACTTGTATACCATACGTGGGAAAGCAGTCCTGTGTATATCGGAATAATCTTTGATTATATTCTAAAATTCTACCACCGCCTCTTGCTATATGTGGATTATTTTTTATAACCGGACTTTTAGGATGTTGTTTCCATGGACCCATTAAATTTTGCGAATAATAAATATTCAGATTATCATTTTCACGTGTACAGACAAACAACCACCATAAATTATTATATCTAATTATTTGTGGATCAGCGAAATGATATCCTTTTATCAAGTCTCCTTTAAATTCCCATTTTTTAGGAAAGTCAGTTGCTTTATATAATCTAACTGATAAATCCTCGCCACTTTCCGGCATTATGTAATAATCATTATCCCATTTGAATACATAAGGAAATGACAAATGAAAGGATTCATCAATGATTATATGTTTATACTTCCATTTTAATCCATTTAAACTTTCTGCGAATCCAATGTCACCTTGATTATTTATTTTATTTAAAACTTCAAAAAACATGTAAAATAATGAATCTGTTTTTACAATAAATGGGTCTGCTACGAATTTTGCATCGATGTCAGTTACATCCTTAGCAGTTAAAATAGGATTATTAATATTTGTGGGGCTTGACAAATGGAAAGGTGAAGTACCAGTGTATATTCCAATTGCCCAGTTCCAGTTTGTTATATTCTCAGGAGTTGAAGAATAATAGTGTTTTATTATAGAATAGGGGAAAATATGATTTTTCGCCATAAGTAGACCATAGATACAACTTACGATAGCAATAAATACTAATATTATTGAAACAAATATTTTTTTTCCCATAAAAGGTATGTTTCTTACATAATAAATTTGTAAAAATAATTATTCATTCAAACTTTTTATAATTTTCGCAGGATTGCCACCAACTACTGTATTTTTCGGAACATCTTTAGTCACCACAGAATGAGCTGCAACTATCAATTCTCACCAATTGTTACTCCTTTTAGGATCAAAGAATTCATTCCAACCCAAACATTTTTTTTTATAATTATCGGAGCGCTTTCGGGTGCTTTAAGTCTTTCGTAAATATCACTGGATATTCTATGAGAATTATTATCGCATATAACTGTACCCGGGCCAAACATACAATAGTCATCGATAACAACCGATTCTCTGCAATGAATCATAGTACCATTTATTCGGCAGTGATTTCCGATAATTATTTTTGCGTTTTCACAATAAGTTTGAAGTCCGGTTCTATAATAAGCACCACCAGGAAAAGAGTTTAACGAAACATCATCACCCAATTTTATTAAGCCATGATTATTTAGATAAACTCTGTACCCTCTAACTCTTTTTCCATACATAATATTATTCGATTTCAATTTTAA
>JAJYCM010000207.1 GCA_021778375.1 Bacteroidota bacterium | reverse complement strand
ACAAAATTAGAAAGTATGGATTTCACGGTACCTCTCACTCTTATGTTGCTCATAAAGCAGCTGAACTTTTAGGAAAGAATATAAATGATCTCAAAATGGTAACCGCTCATCTTGGAAACGGTTGCAGTATGTCGGCTGTTCAAAACGGAATATCGGTCGATACATCGATGGGCTTTACACCACTTGAGGGGTTGATTATGGGAACCAGAAGTGGTGACGCAGACCCATCACTGATTCTTTATATAATGGGGAAGGAAGGTCTTTCTTTAAGCGAAGCCGGCACTCTCCTTAATAAACATAGTGGTTTGATTGGAATTAGCGGCGTTAGCAGCGATATGAGGGAATTAATTGCCGCCATAAAAGAAGGGAATAAGCGAGCTAAATATGCTTTTGATATTTTCTGTTATAGAATAAAAAAATATCTTGGCTCCTATGCTGCGGCAATGGGCGGGTTGGATGCTTTTGTGTTTACCGGAGGCATAGGTGAAAATTCTTCCGAAGTAAGAGCAGAAGTGTGCAGCAATTTGGAATTCCTTGGAATTGAACTTGATGAAGAAAGAAATAATTCAAACAACGAAATTATTTCTAAGTCCTCTTCCAAAGTTCCGGTATTACGAATCCCTACAAATGAAGAGCTTGTTATTGCATTAGATACTAGTAGAATAGTCGGAGCAATGAAATCAGTCAATTAATTGGCTAAAATAATGTATTATATTTATTAAAACGTTTTTGACTTCTATTTTAAACTTATACTTATGAACCTTCAGGTCTTTCTTCTTTCTTTTATCCCATTATTTGTGGCAATTGATATAATCGGTACTGTCCCGATTTTCCTTGGCTACACACATGGTATTGAAGGAAAAAAAATAAGGAAATTGGTCCTTGAAGCCCTTATAACTGCATTTATAGTTGCAAATCTTTTCCTAATTAGCGGAAATTTAATTCTCACCTTTTTAGGTATTACTATTGATGATTTTAGAATTGCGGGTGGAATTATTTTGCTTATTCTTTCTATTACAGATATCCTTTCCTCTGCAGAAAGCAGAAGAAACCCTAATACTGACATTGGAATAGTTCCTTTAGGAGTTCCGCTAATAATGGGTCCTGCAGCTTTAACAACGATAATAATTTTGGTTAATAATTATGGGTACTTTGCCACTATTATATCAATGGCTTTGAACCTTTTTATTGTGGGCGTCATTTTATTCAATGCACGCTGGCTGATTAAACTAATTGGAGATGGTGGCGCCAAAGCCTATGCCAAATTGTCATCTCTGTTTCTCGCTGCTATTGCGGTTATGATGATCCGTGTTGGAGTTGTTCATATAATCAGTCTTATGAAATAGTCTCATTTGTAAGCGCATATTTTATTGATTGAAATATCTTTATACTTTGCATGCCTGCAAAGCATGAATATTACGATAATAATTATCCCCATCTATCCTGTCCTCTTTATTCTTCTGACTCCTGACTACTGTCTTCTGTCTGCTGACTTCTTTCCTCCTTCCCTTTTCTAAAGATTTTTAGATATTTAATTTTTATCTTTCAAGTAATAATATTCTGAGGAATGAAATGGACTTAGGTATCAAAGGAAAAGTTGCTTTAGTAACGGCTTCAAGCAAGGGAATAGGTAAAGCTGTAGCGGAAGATTTGGCAAGCGAAGGATGTATTATGGCTATTTGTTCGCGGAATAAAGAAGATTTAATTAACGCAGCTTCGGATATTAAAAGAAAATTCAATGTTGAACCATTTTGGGCGGTATGCGATCTTAGCAAACAAAAAGATATTGAAAATACTGTTGATTCAGTTAGGAGACAGTTTGGAAAGATAGATATCTTAGTAAATAACTGCGGTGGCCCGGAAGCGGGAAACTTTCGTGATCTTAACGATGTCAACTGGCAATCAGCATTTGAGCAAGTCCTTTTAAGCGCGATTAGATTCTGTAATCTTATTGTCCCCGAAATGATTCTTCGTGAATGGGGAAGGGTTATAAATATAACTTCTTTGACGGTATTGCAGCCGGCGGATAATTTGATGCTCTCTAATTCATTGCGTACCGGCTTAATTGGCTTTGCTAAATCACTAAGCAACGAAGTAGCAAAATATAACATTACGGTTAATAACATTGCCCCCGGTTATACTTTGACGAATCGGCTTTATGATCTTGCTGTGCATAATGGAAAGAAGAGCGGCAAATCCCATGAAGAAATCCTTGCTGAAATGGCGAAGGAAATTCCGATGAATAGGCTTGCAAGTCCTGATGAAATCGCTTCCAGCGTTCTGTTCCTTGCTTCAAAACAAGCAAGTTATATAACCGGTAACACTATTCATGTTGACGGTGGTTTGATTAAAGGAATATGAAATAACATCATCAACTGAATTATATTTAAAAACCTCCACATAAAAGAAAACTAAATGGTAGTTAGACGCGATTTATCTATACCTCCTGAATTTATAAATGATAAGGAATTTCTTTATAAAGCTGCTGCCGAAAAGATAGGTTTAGCAGTCGAAGAAATATCGGCAGTGATAATTTTGCGCCGTTCTATAGATGCACGCAAACGAGGACCGACGTTTTTTGTCCAAGCTGATATATTTATAAATGAATTCCCATCGGAAGTAAAAGAAGAAATTTCTTATTCTTCATTAAAGAGTGATAAAGTGGCAATAATTATAGGCTCGGGACCTGCCGGAATGTTTGCCGCCCTTAGATTAATTGAATTAGGAATTAAACCGGTTATTTTTGAACGCGGTAAAGATGTTCAAGAAAGACGCAGAGATCTTCGAGCTATTCAGCAAAACCACACTGTTGATCCTGATTCAAATTATTGCTTCGGTGAAGGCGGCGCAGGTACGTATAGCGACGGAAAACTTTACACAAGAGCAACCAAAAGAGGCAATGTTAAAAAAATATTAAACGTATTTGTTTATCACGGAGCGGATGCCGATATCCTAATCGACGCTCATCCTCATATTGGCTCTAATAAGCTTCCGGATATTGTTAAAGCTATGCGTGAAACAATTATAAAATGTGGGGGGAAAATATATTTCAATTCTCGTGTCACTGATTTGATTGTTAAAGATTCCAAAATACAAGGTGTCCGGGTTAATGATCTAAATGAATTTTATGCTAAGGTAGTTATTCTTGCTACCGGGCACTCCGCGCGCGATATCTATTTCCTACTTCATAAAAAGGATATATTAATTGAACCGAAGTCTTTTGCTATGGGCGTTCGGATCGAACATCCTCAATCTTTGATTAACGAGATTCAATATCATACGAAAAATAAGAATAAAAACTTACCACCGGCATCTTATAATGCTGCTTGCAACATTGGGGAAAGGGGGGTGTACTCTTTCTGCATGTGTCCCGGTGGAATAATTGTACCTGCTGCAACTGCTCCCGGAGAAATTGTTTTGAACGGAATGTCGCTTTCAAGAAGAGATTCTCCTTTTGCTAATTCCGGATTCGTTGCTACTGTCGGACCAAATGATTGGAAAAATTATGAACAATATTTCCCTTTATCTGCTTTAATGTTCCAAAAAGAGTTGGAGGTATTGTCATTCAAATTAGGAAATAGTACTCAATCAGCCCCCGCTCAAAGAGTAACCGATTTTGTAAATAAAAAAACATCCTCAACTTTACCTAAGACATCTTATATCCCCGGGATAATTTCTATTCCGCTTCATGAAGTCCTTCCTGATTTTATGACGAATGCTTTACGAAATGGGATTCGTGAGTTTGAAAAGAAAATGAGAGGATACTATTCTGAAGAAGCTGTTATGCTTGCTGTGGAAAGTAGAACAAGCTCGCCGGTTAAAATTCCCCGTGAAAGTGAAAGCCTAATGCATCTTCAAATTAAAGGCTTATTCCCATCTGGAGAAGGTGCCGGTTACGCAGGCGGAATTGTTTCAGCCGCACTCGATGGCGAGAATTGCGCAAATGCCGTTGCCAAATATATTTCTTAATTTAGCATCAACCTTCAAAGATATTAACTCAACCTTCCAAGATATCCAGTCAACCTTTGATGTTTTCCTGAACCTCGAGGTTTTCAATTGATGTAATACGTTCATATTACTAATACCTTAATCCACCCATAGTCTTTATTGCGATTTCTTCGAACTCTTTCTTACTTTGCTAGACTTATTAGGAATTTTCTTAGTACTCTTTTTCTTTAACTGCGCATTATCTTCAACCCCTTTTGTGGACAACAACTCCGTTAAAGTAATTAATCTATAACCTGATTCATGCGACTTTTCTTTTAATAGCTTAAGTGTTTCTAGCGCGATTCCTAATTCACTTCTAAATGAATTGTCCTTACCTTTTCCCTTATTCCGTGATGACTTATGCTCCAATTTTGAATGTCCGGTAGCTTCTTTTTGTTGCATCAAATCTGTTGAAATAAAAGAAAGAATGAAAATCCAGTTAACAATATTCTCAAACCGCTCTTTATTAAAGTAAATGATTTTTTCAAATTCATTTAATAAAAGATAAGCCGAAACGTCCCGGTTATTTATCAGCTCCGAAAAGAAAATATTTTCTTTCCCTTTAACAAAAAAATCATTACTCTGAGTAATGTCATGCTTTGATAGCAATGCCTTTATTAATGAAGCTTCTTCAAATATCCTTTCCACACTTCGTCCGGCATCTTTGAAAATATCAATCAATGTTTTTTGCAGTAACAATTCTTCAAACAACATCTCAGGTCCGATATTTATTTGGTAAAAGCTTAGACTGTGTTTCAAAATAATATAAGTGAAAAGAATTTCCTTCTCATTTGGAATCTTTGGATCTTTAAGAATTAAGTTTGTAAAAGGTGACTCAAATTGTTTGTCGTCTTTCTCTATCTCAATCATAAGTTTGCATATTGATTTTATTCCCGTTAAATCCCTTTCAATCCCTCTTATCACTGCATCAATATCAATGCTTATGTTTTTCAGCATTTTAATTCCATTTAATACTTTATAAATCTTTTCTCTCATAACCTTCGAAACCTTTGTTCCGGAATCATCGACTTTAACATTCTCAAAACAAACTTGTGTAAGCTCATCGAATGTCTCTTTACAAAGAAGATAATTCAGGGAATCATGCAGGGGTGCAAGTTTCATTTCTTCTAACTTTTTTGAGACC
>JAJYCM010000011.1 GCA_021778375.1 Bacteroidota bacterium | reverse complement strand
AATCAGCCGCTGTTAATTAGAAAAGGAAAGATTCATAAACTTGATAAAGGCGGTATTATTCTCGGCGTTATGAAAACTTTTACTCCTTATATCACTGAGACTGTTCATCTTGAAAAGGATGATGTAATCTTTTTGTTTACTGACGGTGTAACTGAAGCTAAAAATTTTAATGACGAGGAATTTTCTGATGAAAGGCTGGAAAACCTTAGCATAAAGCTCGCAAACCTACCCGCCGCTGAAATATTGCAAAGTGTTAAAAATGAGGTACAGAGTTTTGCTAAAGGGACTTTGCAGTCGGACGATATTACTATGCTGGTGCTAAAAGTTATTTAGTTTTATTTTTTTTGTATCAACATTTTTATTTACCTTTTCAAATAGAAATTTTCAAAGGAAAGTTTCTTATCTTCAAGATATCTTAAATATTTAATTACTATAAATGCAAAAGATTAAAGAATTCTATCTAAAAAATAAATCGCTTTTAATTATCATAGTTTCTGCGGCTTTAATTTTAATGGCCATAGCAGAGCTTTACTTTGTGGTTGCTGTAAGAGTTCAGTCCAACGATGAATGTTTGTGGCAACCAAAGCAAATTGCTAAAGATAGTTCCGCAATATTTTTTGATATGGTCAAAGTCGGCGGAGTAACCTGGGATGCCGGAATCCGTAATGGTGATCAGCTTCTTGAGATAAATAATAAACCTCTTCCAAATACCATAGCTGCACAATTTATTTTAGATAAAGTCAAAGCAGGTGACTATGCAAATTATACAATTATAAAAGACGGCAAGATTGTTCATACTAAAGTTTACATTAAAAAATTGATTTTTATAGGGTTTGTTGCAATTGTAATTCTTGCACTAATGCAAATGCTAATCGGATTTATTGTCCTTATGGCTAAACCTTCCGGCAAAGCGCAACAATTGTTTTATGGAATCGGAGTATCTCTAGTTTTAGGCTCTTCTATTTTCTTTTTATCTATCACATTTAGACAAAGTCCAATCTCATTTGTTCTGATTGCATTATTTTATTCGTTTGGCGTTGAAATTTTTCCTTTTTTGTTTCTTGCTTTCTTCTGGACCTTTCCAAAACCTTTTAAATTTATTAAAAAGAAATGGGTGATAAGGACTTTAATTATTGTCCCAATTATATTAGCGCTTACACATTTTTTATCTTTACTATTCATTTTGGCAATATTGGGACAAGAATCTTATTATAACACTGTTAGGAATTACTTAGACTCATTTACTTTATTTATAGGATTTATTGCCCTTGTCTCCTTATTTATAAATTATTTCAGACTTAAAACTAAAGAGGAGAAGAAGCCTGTACTAATAATCTTGATAGCCTTCGCCGTAGCTATTGCAGCCGTTATTTATACAGCTCACATAGCACCAATAATTTCAGACTTCTTTTTTAATTCACCTCAGTATTACACGCCTATAGTTTTAATTATAATTATCCCTATAGCTTTTGCTTATTCAATTTTCAAATATCAATTAATGGATGTAAGCGTAGTAATTAAAAATACAATGATGTATGGATTTGCAACTATCAGTATAGCGGCAATTTATTTCTTCGTTATTTACATTCTAGGTCAAAGCATCAGCGTTGCAATTGGTACTCAATTCCAAACCGCTATTGCCGGATTAATCTTTATTGTTTTTGCACTCGTCTTTCAGTCAACAAAAGATAAATTTCAGGATTTCCTTACTGCCCGCTTCTACCCGGAACAGTTTGCTTATCAAAAAGTATTAATAAAATTCAGTAATGATGTTTCAACTGTTGTGGGAACTGAGAATATACTAAGCTCAATGAAAGAGACTTTTGTTGAGTCTTTGATGCTGAATAATTTCGGTATTTTGATCAAAGAAAAGAAGTCGGATAAGTTTAAGCTTGTTAAAAGTGTCGGTATTAAAAATTCAGGATTAAATTTAGACGGAATGTTAATCGATGATTTTATTTCCGACAAATCTCTTTCGTCGACACAACCTGTTATTGAAAGAGAAGATTTTACGAAAGTATTTCCTTCTGAAGTTCTTAACCTCACAGATGAAAATATTTATACGATCATTCCGATGGTAATAAAATCCAAAGCAATAGGATTGCTTTTGTTTGGCCTTAAACGATCCGGCTCCCAATTTGCCGGTAAGGATATTGAGCTTTTGTATGCGGCAGCTAATCAGTCCGCAATAGCGATAGAGAACGCCCGTCTTTATCAATCCGAGGCTGAAAAATTTAAAATGGAAAGAGATCTTGATCTTGCGAGAAAAATTCAGCAGGGACTTCTTCCTACCACCATTCCGGTAATTAAGGGATTAGATATAGCAGGCGAGATGATTCCCGCCATGCAGGTCGGGGGTGATTATTTTGATCTGCTGCCAGTATCAGAATCTAAATTATTTGTTGTTGTCGGTGATGTATCCGGAAAGGGACTTGCGGCTTCTCTTTATATGGCAAAGCTTCAAACAATGGTTCAGCTATCGTGCAATAATACTAAATCTCCTAAAGAAATTTTAATCGAACTTAATCGCCACTTTTATAAGAGTATTGAAAGAAATTCGTTTGTAACGATGACTCTGGCGCTGTTCGATAATCAAGCAAAAATAATTAAATTCTGCCGCGCCGGTCATTTGCCGTTGCTTATGGCTTCAAACGGCAGCGTAAGTTCATTTAGAACGCAAGGTATTGGCGTCGGACTGGAGAAAGGAAATATTTTTGAAAGCACTTTAATTGAAGAAGAAATCCCGTTAAAACCGGGACAAACTTTTGCTTTCTTTTCCGACGGTATAACCGAAGCTATGAATGAGTATAACGATCTTTTTGGAGAGGAGAAACTCCAAAAAATCCTGAAGAATAATACTTCAGCAAATTCAAATGAAATTATGAACAAAATTTGGAATGCGGTAAAAAAATTCAGGGGGACAGCCGACCAAAATGACGATATGACAATGGTTTTGGTCAAAGTAACTGATGAAATTTAGAGTATTATTTGCCAAATAATTCCAATCCTTTTAATCAATTCTAGCGAATTCTTAAATCATTATAAGAAGTTGTCCTTCCTCAGTTCTAAACTCAAAAATAAATACTCCGATAATGAAAGTGAGGTAACTTGTTTTTGCCTCAATACATAAGGGAAAAATTATTTCTTAAAGACAGTAGGTCTAATATGTCACAAAAATTAAAAAAGTTTTTGAAGAAAAACTTATTACATTTTGGTTTCGTAGTTACTTTGGGGTTTTTAATTATCGGAATTATAGGTTTTCTTAAGCTGGGAGACCCTGGATTTCACGCTAATATAAATTCTTTTCATGATGCAAAAAACGATCTCACTATTGGCTTGCTTGGTAGTTCTACTATGTTTTTTCTACTTGGAATTTATCTTCAACTGACAACATTTAAGCCTCTTAAATTGCTCTCAAAACAAGTCAAATTTATGGCAGAAAAGGATTTCGTTTCTTTATCTTCTGCTCTTACGGAAATGGCGCACGGAAATCTGACTTCGGGAATCAAATTGGAATCCGGTACTATAAACTCTTCTGTTAACGGCAGGGTCGGAGAAATGGTAAAAGGGTTAAATTCTATTATTGGAAGTCTAAATGAAGCGAGTATTGAATTTAACTCTGCGACTGATAAGCCATGCCAAAGACTATTTTATGTAGGCGCCGATTCTTATTTAGAAGGTAGGGCTTGCGGCGAAGAAATGGGTAAAGCATTAAACGGCAAAGGTAAGGTTATAATCATTCTTGAAAGGTTTGATTCTATCGGCCACGAATTAAGAAGGAAAGGATTTCAAAACTCAATAAGGGAAAAATTTCCTTCCATTTCAATTCTTGAGACAATCGAAACAAAGTTAAGCTCGGAAGTTTGTTATAATGAAACAAAATCTTTAATAAAAAAATATCCCGATCTTAATGGCTTTTACGTTACATACGGAGGAATTGCTACCGCCAAAGCAGTAGATGAATTAGGTAAGTCGGGCAAAGTTAAAATCGTTTGCCATGACCTTGCGGACGAAACTATGAAGTATGTGAAGCAAGGAGTCATTACTGCTACGCTTTCTCAGGATGTTTTTGCTCAGGGACATGATCCGGTTATTCATCTTTTCAATCATTTGGTCTCAAGATGGCAACCGAGTCAGCCAAGGTTACTAAGTATTATGGATGTTGTTACCCCGAAAAACTATGAACAATTTTGGCAGTCAGGTAAAGGAGTAATTGAATCAGAAGCAGTTTCTGCAAGAAGACCCAAGCCCTTGCAAGTTTCACATAGACCCATTAAAATAGCTGTCATCGGCAGGGAAGGCGATTCTTTTTGGAATGCGTTCAAGTCTGGTGTTGATTCTGCGGCGAATCAGCTTAAAAATTACAATGCAAGTGTTGAATGGATTATTCCAAAAGGAGCACGTACTAAAAACGGCAATAATGTAAGCGCCAAAATATACGGTCCCGCAATTGATGATTGTATCAATAAGAAATATGATGCTATAAGTATCGGTATCTTTGACAAAAATCTGGTTCCGTATATTAATAATGCTGTTGACAAGGGCATATCCGTGGCTTCATTCAACAGCGAGCCAATAAGCCTTCGGGGTACTTTTACCACTTTGAAAGAGAGAGCAAAAAAATTATTAAATGTAAGCCAAAGTTTGGCTAAAGGCGCATTACAGTCTGTAGAAACATTCAATAATAATTCAAGTTCTGTTCAGAATATGGCTCAAAGATTGAGTGATGAAGTAGTTTCAGTAAATACCGCCAGCGCTAATATGTCGCAGATAGCTGCATCAATTGAAAGAATTGCAAAAGATTCTCACGATCAAAAATTAGCAGCCGAGCGAGTTTCCAATTCTGCATTTGAAATTTCTACTGCCGTTAATTCAGCAAATAAAAGTGCAGGTGCAGTTGTAAATTCTTCTTCCGAAGCAATTGAAATTGCAAAACAAGGTGCTAAAATGGTTATGCAAAATTTAGAACAGATGAAAAAAATCGAAGAGACGGTAAGTCAATTTGCTTCCCAAATCGAGGGAATGGCTAAGCAATCTGAACAAATTGAAAAAATTATTGAAACCATAGAAGAGATAGCTGAACAAACAAATCTTCTTGCTCTAAATGCTGCTATTGAAGCAGCTCGTGCTGGTGAGCATGGAAGAGGATTTGCCGTTGTTGCCGATGAAGTCAGAAATTTAGCCGAGCGTTCCGCTAATGCAACTAAACAAACTTCCAGTCTAATAAATAAAGTTCAGAATGATATTGCAGAATCAGGAAAGTCAATAAAGTATATTGTTGAGAACGTAAAGGAAGGCTCAAATATTGCAAACAAATCCGGCGAGGCAATCGAAAAGCTTCTTTCCTCTTCTCAAAATATGAGTGGACAAATTGCTGTCATGGCTAAAGCAAACGGCGAAGTTGCAACTATAATGTCAAACCTTGTTAAGTCAATCGATAAAATCTCGATGGTAATAGATCAGAATATGAGTGCCACCGAAGAATTGAGCGCAAGTGTTCAGCACACCGTCCAAATGATTAAAAATGTCGCATCGATTAGCGATACAAACGCATCAACTATAAACGAGATTTCCTTAAGGACTGTTGAAGCTACCCGTGAAGCTGAAGAAGTCGGAAACGTAGCCGGCGGTCTTGCAGGTATGGCAGATGAACTTCAAGCAGCAACTGCACAATTCAAAATTGAATCCGAAAGTATAAATTTGAATTAAATATTTAAGTTACTCATGTTACGTAACCTTTGGAATCCTGAATACCGAAACTGTTGCAGAAATCTCCTATTTAGTCTCGAAGGTAAAGAGAGGTCTCAAAACTGTCTAAAATGGGATTTCTCACCTGCTTAACCTTGTCGGCAGGAAAGGCCGGATTCGAAATGATATTTTTTTCTTGTCATATCGAAGGAGCCTTGCGACTGAGATATCCCATGTTCAACTATCTATCTGGACTATTCGTGGGATTTCTCCCTCCGGTCGACAATGACAACAAAGTAGTTGTGCAACGCTCTCTGTAGCCAGGTAGGTTTGAAAAATGGAGTAGTGGAATAGGCTAATTTTTTCAATTATTCCAAAATTCCATTACTCCAAAGGGAAATCCTGCATAAGGTGAGTAAGTTATGTAATATTTCGTTTTAAATAAAAAAGGATCACGGTCTGTCATTCCGGCAGAAGCGGGAATCACTCAGTCACTTATCACTGAATAATCGGAGTATTCAGTTTCTTAAGATCTGCATGAAGTTCTTCCTCAGTAAGATGATGTTCAACGAGCTTTCCGGAAAAATATGCATCATAAGCGCTCATATCAAAATTACCGTGTCCGCTTAAGTTAAATAATATTGTCTTTGGTGTTCCTTCTTCCTTGGCTTTAAGTGCTTCCTTAACAGCGCAAGCAATTGCATGGTTTGACTCAGGCGCCGGAATAATTCCTTCAGATCTTGCAAACTTTACACCCGCTTCAAAACATTCAATTTGATGAAATGATTGAGCTTCGATTAATTTGTCTTTTAATAACTGGCTAACAATTGCACCGGCTCCATGGTAACGTAATCCTCCCGCATGAATAGGCGCAGGCATAAATGTATGTCCCAGCGTGTACATTGGAATGAGTGGAGTTAAACCGACGGTATCGCCGAAGTCATATCTAAATTCTCCTTTAGTAAGCTTTGGGCAAGATGAAGGCTCTGCCGCAATGCATCTTACATTTTTGCCTTCGCGGAAATTTAATCCAAGGAATGGAAATGATATCCCTGCAAAGTTTGAACCTCCTCCAAAGCAGCCGATAACAATATCAGGGAAATCTCCTGCTAATTCCATCTGTTTAATTGATTCAAGCCCAATAACAGTTTGATGCATCAGAACATGATTAAGCACACTTCCGAGAGAGTATTTAGTATCATTGTTCGTAGCTGCTCTTTCAACAGCCTCTGAAATTGCAATGCCAAGGCTTCCTGGCGAATCAGGGTCTTCTGCAAGTATTTTCCTTCCGGATTCAGTCCTATTTGTTGGAGAAGAAAAAACATTAGCTCCCCACGTGTTCATCATAAATTTTCTATAAGGTTTTTGCTCATAACTTATTTTCACCATGTAGACCTCCAGATCGATTCCGAAATGATTACATGCAAAGCTAAGTGCACTGCCCCATTGACCGGCGCCTGTTTCCGTTGTTATCTTTTTCACGCCTTCCATTTTATTGTAATATGCCTGCGGAACTGCTGTATTTGGTTTATGTGAACCTGCAGGACTAACGCCTTCATATTTGTAATAGATTTTTGCGGGCGTATCAAGAAGTTTTTCAAAGTTTGTAGCTCTAAAAAGAGGAGTTGGTCTCCACAATTTATAAACGTCTCTTACTTCTTCCGGTATGTCAATCCATCTGTCTTGTGATACTTCTTGCTTTATCAATTCCATTGGAAAGAGAGCAGCTAAATCTGCGGGCCCAATTGGTTGCTTAGTACCTGGATGAAGCGGAGGTAACATCGGGTTGGGCATATCAGCTTGAATGTTATACCATTGCTCGGGAATTTCCTTTTCGGGCAGTATATACTTTTTTGTTTTTTCCATTGTTTTGTCTTTGATTTAATTATTGAATAGAATTTTATTTCCTTTACTATAAAAGATCTTGTTTTGTTGAATATCCAACAAATTCAGTAATGAATAAATTAAGATTTCTTTCTTACCGAAATCAGATGTTTGCTGAACCGGCAGGTAGGTTTTTATGCCTTATATTCGATGCTTGCATTTTGTGCGGCAACAAATTAAAAACGTAATGATGTTCATTCAAAATATATTTGAATTAAAAGGAAAATTCAAGTTAAAGATTAAATAGGATTTATATCCCAAACTATGACTTGATCCATAATGTTATTAAAGTGCATAAAGATTTCATTGTTTAAGTTTAGGGAAAATATTTATTTTAATATACTTACCAAATAATTGTTTTACGAAAGGAAAATATAATGAAAATTAAAAATTTAGGTCGCACAGGATTAAAGGTTAGTGAAGTTTGTCTTGGTACTATGACGTTCGGATATCAATGCGATGAGAACACATCATTTGCAATTTTAAATAATGCCTGGGAAGGCGGAGTTAATTTTATAGATACTGCTGACGTTTATCCTTTACCCGTTGATCCAAATACTGTTGGTGCAACCGAAGCGATAATAGGGAATTGGTTAAAAACAAATCCGGGCAGAAGACATGAAACGATTCTCGCTACAAAGTGTAACGGTAAAATGAGCGAAGCTCCAAATGACCAGGGACTCTCACGCCGCCATATTATGGATGCAATTGATGCAAGCTTAAAGCGTCTTCAAACAGATTTTGTTGATTTATACCAGGTTCACTTTTATGATCCGAATACCCCGCTCGATGAAACCTTAAGAGCTTTGGATGATATTGTACGCTCCGGAAAGGCACGTTATATCGGATGTAGTAATTACCAGGCATATCAACTTGCCAAAGCTTTATGGAAGAGCGATAAGCTCGGAATAGAAAGATACAACTGCATTCAACCGCGTTATAATATACTTTTTAGAGAATTTGAAAATGAATTATTCCCATTGTGCCGGGAAGAAGGTGTAGGAGTAATAGTCTATAATCCTTTAGCAGGTGGATTTTTAACCGGTAAACATAAACGCGATAGGGAACCGGCGGAAATGGGAAGATTTAAATTAGGCGATGCCGGTAAAATGTATCGAACCCGTTACTGGCAGGAAGCTCAATTTGATGCTGTCGATAAAATGAAAAAATATTTTGAGAAGAAAAATAAATCATTAACACATGTTTCATTAGCTTGGGTATTGAATAATCCTGTGATAACTTCGGCAATTATCGGAGCAAGTAAACCCGAACAACTTAATGACAGTCTCAAAGCAATCGAAGTCAAATTAGATGACGAAGAGAGGGAATTCCTAAATACGTTATGGTATGATTTACCTAAAATCAGCGATCCGAAACTTGCATTGAGATGATTAAATTAAAATTGTGAAATAAAAAAGCTCAATCGTTAATTGATTGAGCTTTAAGTACCGGAGGCCGGACTCGAACCGGCACCTGGTGTGAGCCAGACTGGATTTTGAGTCCAGCGCGTCTACCAATTCCGCCACTTCGGCAACAATTAAAATTTAATAATCAATTTTGATTCCCACCGTGTCTACTAACTTTCCATCAACTATTCTTAAACTTGATCTTCTCGCATCGGTAAAAATTAATCTAAAATTAGTGGCGTAAATCTATGGTTAATTCATTTTATTATCAAGTAGATAACTACCGAAATTTGATATTACAGGGATGAACTAATGTATCCCGGGTTGTTTGCATTTTCCTTGGATTATAGATAATTTTATAAAAATAATACAGGGATGATTATGATTAAGTTGATGGTCTTAAAGTATTTATTGCCATGTAATTTACTGGCTGTACTACTTTTTACGGGCTGCAGTAATCAATATATTGAAAAAGAATTTAATTCAAAGGAGGTTTATTATTCAACAATTAACCGGAGAATAAAAGATAGAAATACAGAAATAAGCTTTATAAATGGGAAGAATGTAAGCAGTGATGATATTCATATCAGTCAGGATTCGGTTTATTGGAAAAATAGGTATACGGAAAAACATCCCACCTCGGTTCCTCTTGCACTTACAAAAATAATAAATTACAATTCTTTTGTTTCTGAAAACCACGTTAAATTCAATGGAAGCATTCAATTAAAAAACGATTCTATAATTGATGTAAAAAATGCTGAATATTTAAAAGACACCATAAGTTACTTCTGGGTGCATGAAAAAATGTTTACCAAGCCGGTTCAGGATGTAAATTCTATATCATTCAGTGATCATTGGAAAGGACTTGCGCAGTATGGATTTGCCGGAATGTTTGTAGGCGGTTTAATAGGTCATAAAGCCGGGAGCGATGCGGGAATAAGAGAACGCGATCCTATTTTGGGAATGATGGCAGGTTCTATTCTTTTTGGCCTTGGCGGTGTGATAGTGGGAGTAATTACAGGTAGTTCGCAGAATTATGTATTAAATGATAATGATTCGGAAACATTAAAGTTTATTAGGAGGTTCGGCTTAATAGCAGGTATGACTTCTTCTACATTCTACGGAGGATTTTCAGACAGAAGAAGTTTTACAGCAAGATCATTTGAACAGTATTCATTTGGTCTATATTATTTATATGATATTAATCGTGTACTGAAGCTAAGACCTGAATTAATTTATTGCCTAAAAGGTGGGAATTATGATTATGGGAACAATGAAAGCACATACAATTATCATTATACTGGGGGTACATCAACGGTTTACTTAGATGTAATAGAGATGCCGGTGCTTATTCAAATAGACCCGTTTCCTTCCCGCAATCAATTCTTGAAGATATTTGCAGGCCCATCAATAAATATTCCACTGAAGGGTGAATTGGATGAATATTATATTGGGTGGATGGATGAAGTATATCCAAATTCCATAGAGAAGTTTAATGCTAAACCTTATGTTAGTATTGTCTACGGCTTTGGAGTGAAGTGGGATCGGCATTTCTCAACGGAATTGTTATTCGACTCTGGACTTACCGGATTAGGAAGTACAATAATGTCAGACGGAACAAAATTAAATTTGAGTCAAGATAATATTTTAATAAGTACGACTTTTACTTTATAAAACTGAAAATATGCTGAACCCTACTAGTTCAAATGACCGCAATTTGGGACAGTAGTGATAAAAAATAATAAATCATTATCCTAATCAGAAAATCTTTAGAATAATGTATAAACAACTCCAAGCTGTAAAGTTTGTTTCATTTGCGTTGTAAGCGATTGGTCTTTCTGATAAATTAAAAGAAAGCCAATGTTTACATTAAGCCAGCTGTTTACCTTTGCAACTATTGAATTGTCCCATCGAACATCCCATACATCAAGGTTTTTGAATCTTGTGAACAATGTGAGGCTGCTATTAAGCATTAAATTTTCCGCAATCTGCACATTACCGGAAGTAACTGATTGTAATCCAATTTCCAATTTAAAGGCTTCAACTTTAGTAGTCGTTGGGTCGTCAGTATATTGTCTATTGTGATTTGTAAATACTTCTTGCAATCCAAGACCAAGTCTGGTTTTGAATCCGGCTAATTTGTTGTACTCAAAACCGGCGCTTTGTACAACATAGCCCGGGTCGAAAAAGTTTGAAATTTCTATTGATTGATTGCCGTTATAATTAAAACCGGGGGCAATTGAAGTTGTTATTATATTGCTAAAGAAAGGGTTTAATATCCAGTCAATTTTTTTTGAAAGGACACTCTCAAGGTAAAATTCGTTATCATTAGTCCTAATTTCCTGCCCACCCAATTTTGTTCTTCCGTATGCCAATTTCAAGTTATTCGAAAGGTTCCAATCATCGCTTTGATAGTTATATCCTAGATTTCCGGTAATTGTCCACGTCAATGAATTTTCACCGCCTTGTGTCCAGTTACTAAGAGACAATTGACTTATATTAAGCCCTGCAATTGCTTTTGGAATCCAACCAGTAAATTTGGCTGTATCTTTTTGTCCGAATAATAAAATATTGGTTAAAAAGAAAATTGCTACAGCAAGAAGTAATTTGTCTTTCATTAGGAGCTCCATATTTTTATTATAAAATATACAAAAAATGATAAAAATATGGAATGATGACAACTAATAAAGATATTAGATTAAGGAAATTTATATCAGTCCGGGGTCATTTATATCCCCTATGCTATTCTCAAGATAACTACTCTCTCGGATGATCTTTACGCCACCGTCTTATATATTCTGCAATTTCTGTTGTCACCGCGCCAGGGGTAAATATCTCTCCTACTCCCATTCTTTTTAGCGCCTCAATATCTTCATCGGGAATTATTCCTCCGCCGGTCAGTAGTACATCCGTCAATCCCTTTTCTTTCATTAGATTCAAGATTTTAGGAAATATAGTCATGTGTGCGCCCGATAAAATACTAATACCGATTACATCAACATCTTCCTGCAGCGCAGCTTCAACTATCATTTCAGGTGTTTGTCTTAAACCGGTATAAATTACTTCCATCCCAGCATCTCTGAGTGCGGCGGCTATAATTTTTGCGCCTCTATCATGTCCGTCAAGTCCTGCTTTTGCTACTAACACTCTGATCTTATTTTCCATTGTTCCTTCTATCTATAATTTTATTTCAATTCTAATTTTGTCGGAAAAGTCTTTCATCGAGTTATTTTCATAATTCTTAAATATTGGTCTAAATGCAAAGTTGTCTTCGTCAAATCTTGGAATAATGTGAAAATGAAAATGAAAGACCGATTGTCCTGCAGCTACACCATTATTAGTAATAATATTAAAACCGTCAGGTTTTATACTGCTAAAAATGGCTGAAGTAATTTTTTGAGTTACTTTTATAATTTCATCTAATTCATTTACAGGGATAGTAAGGAAGTTAGTGTAATGATTCTTAGGTATAACGAGAGCGTGGCCTAGGTTAACGGGGCGAATGTCAAGAAATGATATAACGTGTTCATTCTCGTAGAGAATTTCTGCTTTGGCTTTCTTTTCAATTATTTGACAAAAGATACAATTCATATATGAAAAATAGTTATTAAAAAGCATTCCGGCAATCTAAAATCTGCGTTAGTCAATACTCAAATATTTTCTTCGTTTTCCAAAGACGCCGAATATACCGCCGGTGTGAAGGAACAATATTTTTTTCCCCTTATCTCTTTTCAGGATATTTTCATAATAACCCACAAATGCTTTCCCGGTGTATGCAGGGTCTAAAATAATTCCCGACTCACTCGCAAATCTTTTTATAAGAGTAAGCTTATTATCATTAATATTTTTGTAACCTTCGGTTGAATATCCGTCAACTATTTCTAAATTATCTTCCCGGATTTTACATGGCAATTTATAATCCAAAACGCAGCCCTCGGCAAGATCAATAATTCTCTTTTTAATTTTTTCTTTTGAGTAAAGAACGTTGACTGCAAATATTTTAAGATTAAGATTTAGTAATGCCGTTCCTACCAACAAACCAGCTGCAGTTCCACCAGAACCTGATGCCGCAAATATGCCTTGAAGTTTTTTTATTTCGATTTGAGTCTTTAATTCTTCAATGAAGTTAATATAACCCCAAATTCCAAGCGTGGTTGATCCTCCTTCGGGAATGACAAAAACTTTTTTGCTTTGTTTTGTTAGTTTGGCTCTTTCTTCAAACATGATTTGATTTACATTTTCAAAGCTGTTTTTACTAAGAAAGGATATCTCCGCACCTAAGAATTTATCGATAAATAAATTGCCGTCAGCGTTTCCAGAGTCTTTTCCCCAAAGAAATAGCTTTGACTTCATACCGTATTTTGCAGCCGCAATAACTGTCGCTCTTGCATGGTTTGATTGATCTCCCCCCGTTGTAAAAATATAATCTGATTTTTCCTTCTTTGCCTGATAAATCAGATATTCTAACTTTCTTACTTTATTCCCCGAAAGTTCAACTCCGGTAAGGTCGTCGCGCTTTATTAAAAAAGGTTTTCCGTCAAATTTGATTTCTTCTATTGGTGTCGGAATGTTTGCGATTGAAATTTTTTTAGGAATTATCATGGCTATTCTTCATTATTTCTTATATACCTGTTGTAATATATTCTCGCTCTTTCAAGGTCTTCAGGTGTATCTATGGCAAGGTTATCAAATTCCGTTACTACAACTTTAATCTTAATGCCGTTTTCCAGCATCCGCAGTTGTTCAAGCTTTTCGGTCTTCTCAAGGTCAGTCGGTTCTAGCGATGTAAATCTTAGAAGTGAGTCTTTCCTGTATACGTATAGCCCAATGTGTTTATAAATTTCAGCGTTGTTAATCCTTTCAAAATTTGTCTTTGCGTCTCTTACAAAAGGAATTGCCGAACGGGAGAAATAAAGAGCATTATTCTGGTAATCGAAAACTACTTTGGGAATTGATGGTGATTTTAATTCATATATCGTTTCAATCCTCTTGGCAAGTGTGGTAACGTTTACAGATTTATCAAACAGAAGCGGCTCTATTGCCTGATCTATCATGTCTCCCTGTATAAAAGGCTCATCGCCTTGAATATTCACAATTATTTTGGCTGAAGATAATGTTTTTGCTACGAATGCAATTCTATCGGAACCTGTCATGATCTCCTTAGGCGTTATTACTACTTTAGCACCAAAGTTTCTTGCGACCTTTGCCACCTTTTCATCGTCAACGGCAATAATAATTTCATTTATTAGTTTTGATTTAAGAGAGCTTTCGTATGTATGCTGTATCATTGGTTTCCCGCCGATATCTGCCAGCGGTTTTCCTAATAATCTTGAAGAAGCAAATCTGGCTGGAATAATTCCGACAATCATAATTTTAATTAAATGTTTAAAAGTTTAGAATCAAGAGAACTTTGTTATGCTCCACCGATTACTTTCGGTACTTTGAAAAATGATTCATCATTATCGGGCGAATTCTTTAATGCTTCTTCCGTAGTGATTGAAGGCTTAACTACGTCGTCTCTAAATACGTTGACCCCTTCTACCGGGTGTGAAAGTGGTTCAATGTCATCGGTGTTAAGTTCATTTAATTTATCGACGTAACTTAAAATTTCGTTTAAGTCTTTTGTAAAGCTTTCAAGTTCTTCACCATTAAATTTTAAACGCGCAAGTTCCGATATATATTCAACGTCTTTTCTTGTTACAGACATAATTAACCTTCTTCTTTAATGTTTTGGATTACAATGTTCCTAACTTTTTCCATCAACTCAATTTCATCTTTTCTTGATTTTATATAATCCGTAGCAATAGCTTTATCAAAATGAACGTGAATCGTTCCTTTTTTGATTTTAAATTTTCCTTTTGGTAATATTTTGTCGGTTCCGCTAAGAGTGACGGGTATTATAGGGAAACCAGCATGAGCTGCGAGGTAAAATGCTCCTCGCTTAAATGGTTGAACTTCGCCTGTCTTGCTCCGCGTTCCTTCTGCAAATAATAACACCGAGAATTTTTTTTGCGACATCACCATTTTAGCTTTTTCAATACTCTTTAATGCCTCCTCAACATTCTGCCGGTCGATCATGATATATGGACCAAGCCTCATCTGCCAGCCGAACAAAGGAATTTTGCCGATTTCCTTTTTAAATACGATGCTTGCGGAAGTAGGTATTGTGTATTGCAATGCAGGGATATCAAACTGACTGCTATGGTTCGAAACAAAAATATAAACGGAATCTTTATCAACGTTTTCCAACCCGCTTACTTCAACCTTTATTCCGCTTATAAGCAAAGTCCCTTTTGAAAATACTCGTGATAACCAGAAATAAGATTTGAAACTCCTGTCAGTAATCGAAAAGATTAAAGCAAGAAACGAGCATAAAATTGTATATAGAACGATAAAAATTAATTTAAGATATGAGAGCAATTACTATTCCTGATAGGTTAAATTATCTTTAATGATTTCTTCATCTAACTTTAAACTTTTAGAATATCTTTTAATCGCATCAATCCTTCTGCCGATTGAAGGATGGCTGTAGAAAAACCATTCTATTAAAGGATGAGGAGCTATATCTCCCAAATTTTGTTTAGTCAATTTTTCAAGAGTAGAAATAAAAGCTAAAGTTTTCTTTGTGGATAATATAGCGTATTCATCTGCCTCGTATTCAAATCTTCTGGATAAAATATTTGTAAGCGGTGTCTGAACAAGCCCTATCAATAGCATCCATAAAATAAGTAATGGCAAAGCGGCAATTTCTTTAATAGAACTAAAATTAAACCAGAGAATTGAATGAGAATAAAAATAGGAAATTAAAAAAAATGTCAAAAAGCTTGCGGCAGTTCCGATTGCTATATTTTTAATAATGTGTTTTCGCTTGTAATGTCCTAACTCGTGTGCTATAACTGTTTCAATTTCATCATTTGTATATTGCTCGATTAAATTATCGCCTAAAAGAATTCTTTTTGATTTTCCTAGACCTGTAAAAGCAGCATTAGCTTTTTTCGTATTCTTGCTCATATTAAATCTATAAACATTTCCAACTTTTATTCCCGCATCCTTTGCGAGATTCTGAATTTTTGTTTTTAATTCTGTGTCTTCAATAGGAGTAATTTTGTAAAACAAAGGTAAAATCAACACCGGAAGGATCCGGGCAAGAATTACTGAAATTATAAATAACCCAATAGCAAAAGGTAGCCACCAAAGATTGCCGTACCTATTAAGCACAAAGAAAAATAGCAATAATATTGGCACACTAATAATTATTGAGACAAGAAGAGCTTTTATACCTTCCCAAATCCACTTTATAAAAGTTTGATTCGAAAGATTATATTTATGCTCAAGGTAAAAATCAGTGTAATAATTTATTGGAAAGAAAATTATTGAGAATGCAGCTCCTGCAAAGAAAATGAAAGCTATAAATAGCAGATATTGGTTTTGAACGTAAATTGCCAAATATTGCTGAAGTGCAAGACTCAACCCGCTTGACACAAAAATAAAAATCAGCAAAAATGTTGCAATACCTTTTGCTACACTAAAAAAAATCTTAGTATTGTTATACTTTTTGGAATTCATGACTTTAAAATAACTACTCTTGCTTAGTGAAGCAATTAGAATTTTATTTTATCCGGAGAGAATAAGATTAAATTACGCCCACTTCATTTTGCGGAAGCCACCCGACCTTACCGTCGATAAGCTTTATCTTATACCAGTTGTCAACTTTATCTTCCACTTTTACTTTTAACCCTTCATGAATAATAAATGCATCATTGGCGTTTGGGTCCGGCGAAAGTTTAACATCTACGATTGGCCCCACTATTATTCCGCTTTTTGTAGAAAACTCACTTTGAAATTTTATTACTAGAATAGACACAGCAAAAACCAAAACTAAAAGTGAAAGTGCGGCGGAGTAAAATGTATATTTTTGAAACCTGGTCCTTCTAACAAAAAAGTAAGTCCCTACAGAAAGTAGGAATATCCAGTAAAAAATATAAGCAAAATTTTTCCAACCCGTTATCGTAAATACAGCAAGTAAGTCGTCCCACCACTGGTAAAGGAAAAAGGGGGGAACCGTATCAATTTTATCAACGGTTTTTGAATTTGCAATTAAGAGGTTATGAATAACATCTTCATCTCCCGGAGAAAGCCTTAAAGCCTTTTCATAATAGAAAATAGCGTAGCCTATTTTATTCTCCCTGTAAAAAGAATTACCAAGGTTATAGTAGACCGAAACGCCTTCATAACCTTTGTCTAAAATATTTTGATAAGCTGAAATTGCTTTGTCATATTGCTTTTGTTGATAGAAGTTATTTCCTTGGTTAATCAGGTTGTCAATTGCCGCAGATTCAGGGAATAAAGATGTTGTGCCAAATAATGCCAAAAGAAATAAAAACGATATTTTAATTTTAGAATTTTTCATCTTAAAAATTATTATGAATATTTTTTAGGCGATAATGATTTTTCCAACTCAATAATTACGTTGGTCATTTCATTATACATTTCGTGCATCTCTGTTTTGACGTTCCCGCTCGGCGCAAAACGCGCATATTCGCATTTCTCCGTACAATTTTTCAGGCTAAGAAGTAGTGACTCATCTACATTTTTCTTATTCAATTCTTCTGCGGCTTTATCGAGAGAAATTTCTGCTTTTGAAATATGAAGCTTATCTTCCAGATACCCGAATAATGCTAAAGAAATTTCAGAGTAAAATCCTTCTTGATTATTTGCTTCCATTAGTGTTTTAGCCGTTTTAAATCTGGTTCGAGCTATTTTTTCGGCACGCTGATAACGAAGCAGTTGCAAATTACCTGCTAACTTGTCACTTTTTCTTTTCCATGAGACCAATCCAACCAAAGCTACAAAAGGAATAAAGACCGATGACCAAAAACTAAAGCCGAAGATACCTTCACTTCCGATTCTTGAAATGTCGCCCGGGGAGGTCTTTATATAACGAATATCCTTGTCAATTACTTTAATGTCTTCTTTTGAATAGCCTGCCAGGCTTTGAGCGGAAGCCGGTCCTTGTGCTACGTTTATTGTATATGGTTGTGTCGATATTGTAACATATTCATGTCTAGACGGATTAAAATATGTAAACTTAACAGGTGGAATTTCTTTTTTGCCCGTTGTTCTTGGAACTATTAGATAGTCAATCGTTTTTGAACCGTTAATTGCCCCGGTGCGGTTTACCTGGTCTGTAGTTTTAGGTTCGTACTGCTCTAACCCTGTAGGTAATTTTACTTCCGGCAAATTAAGCAATTGAATGTTCCCGGTTCCGCTTATGTTAATTTTTAGATCAACAGGCTGATTAGTTTTTGTATCTGTTTTATCAAGCTGCGAATTTATCGTGTAATCCCCAACAGCTCCGTTAAAACTCTTGGGTACATTTTGACTGGGAAGCGGCAAAACTTTTATACGCAGCGTATTGGATTTCGCATCATAATTGACTGCTTGGGTACTATTAAAAAAAGGATCATTAAAGAAATCGTCAAAAATATTTCCGCTTTGTCTTCTGCGTTGAATTTGTACCGGAACATTCAATTCAAATGGAGTAACGGATAATTCACCAAGCTGAGTTGGGAAGAGAGCTACTTTCTTTAATATACCAACGCGATATTGTTTGCCGTTAAATACTTCTGTCTTGAAAGTAATATTGTTAGGAACGGTAATTTCTTCGGACCAGAATCCTTCATATGAAGGAAGCTTAGACACACTCATTTGCGAGGCAATCCCAAGCCTTGTGTAAAGCTCATATGTCACGGTTACCTGTTGACCCATGTAAGCTTGATCGTGATCTGCAACGGCACGGACAAATAAATTTTCTCCTATTTCTTTATTTGAAATCGTACTGTTGCTCTGTGCTTGTGTGTTTTGCTTGGGTGATCCTTTTACTACTGTAATTGCTACCGGGTTAGATTTAAATATTTTCCCGTTATAATTAATTGATGCACTTTGAATTGTGAATTTTCCCATCCCCTTTGCCTGCAAATAATAGCTGTACGTCTTTGAACCTGAAACTGAGCTGTTTATTATTTGCATACTAGTCGATTCGTTCGGACCGGAAAGAATCATGAAATTGTAAAAATTAGGGGGGGTAAAACTTTTGATTCCATTTATATCCTGACCGGAAAAAGTAAATGAAATTTGAAATTGATCGCTAACCCCAACGGTTGTATTGCTAACCGAGGCATTGAAACTCTGCGCTATTACTGCAGCCTGACAAAGTATCATTATTAAAAATATTTTAAGATAATTTTTATTCATATTCTGCTTATCTTGCTTTACCTTTTAACCAACCTTTAATCTTTCAATTAAAAATATTCTAAACTTCTTACCTACCAATCTTTATCCGTTTTAATTGGTGTGCCCTTTATTTTTCTTAATTGCTTCTGCATACTCTTTTCATCGTGGTTTAATGCATTTAAAATCGATTCAGCCTGCTGCTTGGAAATTTTATCCGGTTGCTGCCCGCTATTACCTTGCTGTTGTTGGTTCTTATTTTGGTTTTGCTGATTGTTGTTTTGATTCTGCTTCTGCTGATTCTTATCCTTGTTTTGTTTATTCTGGTTCTTGTTTTGCTTCTGTTTATTCTTATTATTTTTATCGTTTTTATTGTTCTTGTTGTTCTTATTATTTTTATTATTTTTATTATTAGGATTTTTCATTAACGAAAGCGCATAGGATAAATTGTATTTTGTATCTTGATCGTTAGGATTAAGCTTTAATGAGTTTTCATAAGCTTCAACGCTTTCTTTCAATTTATTAGATTTCAGGAAAGAATTCCCTATGTTATGATAAACTTTAGCTTTTAAGTCTTTGTCGTTTGTTTTAGCCAATGCCGACGAATAAGATTTCAATGCGTTCGGGTAATTTTTTTCCTTATAAAACGAATCGCCTAAATTAAAATTTGCTTGAAAATTATTCGGTGATTTAGCCAAGCCTTTTTTAAATTCAACTTCTGAATCTGTTATTTTTCCTTCTTTATATAAATCAACGCCTTTGTTTACATACGATCGTGTACTTTGAGCAAATATGAATTTGCTGTTTACCAAAACCAATAAAAATATGAATGATAATATTTGTTTCTTCATAAAATTATTTCTGAGTTATTCAATTCCAAAACGTTTATTGAGCTTAGTAACCCAGGGAGATTTCTTCTCACTCATGAAATATTCAGCTACTAAAAGAATAATGGCAATTGCCAAAAAATAATAAAATCTATCTTCGTAATCGGTGACTCTTTTCTCACCAAATTGTGTTTTCCTTAGAGACGACAAATCTTTATAAATTAAATCTAACTCGTCTTGATAATTTGCACCTCGGAAATATTTGCCGTGAGCTATTTCGGCTATCTTTTTTAATGTGCCTTCGTGAAGTTTTGTTATTACCGTATTTCCATTTTCATCAGTCTTAAAACCCGTCTGCTGTCCTTGTTGATTAAAGATCGGTATAGGGACGCCATCGGGCGAACCTAAACCAATGGTGTAAATCATGATACCTTTTTTAGCTGCATCAGTAGCGGCTTCGGTTACGTCACCTTGATGATCTTCGCCGTCTGTAATTAGGATTTCAACTTTTTCAGTTTTAGACGAATAGTCAAAAGATTTTGTTGCAAGGTTTATTGCCGCGGCAATAGCTGTCCCGGGTTGCGGAACGGAGTTTTCATCAACTGCATCCAGGAATAACTTCGCAGCCGAATAATCTGAGGTTAATGGGAATTGTACATATGCCTGTCCTGCAAAGATGATTAGCCCAATTCTATCTCCATGTAATTTCTGCATTAAGTTTGCAATCTCAAACTTGGCTTTTTCAAGTCTGCTAGGTTTAATATCCTGTGCCTGCATACTTAATGAAACATCAAGCATAATATAAACATCAATTCCGCTTTCCTTTACATTTTCAACTTTTGTTCCGATCTGCGGATCTGCGGCAGCTATAATTAGGAAAACTATAGCAAGTGATATCAGGCTAAATTTAATCAAACTCTTCATTTTGCTGTATGCCGGAAGAAGTACAGGGTGAAGTTTTTCTTCTGCAAACTTTGCAAGCATCCTTTTCCTTTTCCTTGCCAAATACCAATACAACACTGCAAGGAGCGGAACTAAATATAAAGCATACAGATATTCCGGATGTGCTAATCTTAACATAAAATATTTATTTTTTTTCTTTCAAAATGAATTTCATCTTTATTTGTTTTACGGCAACTTTCTTAAAATCGTTTTTGATAAACCAATTTCAAGCAAAAGTAAAATAAATCCTGCTCCAAGCCATCCGTAGAAAAGTTCTTCCGCATGACTGTATGAGGTTACTTCTATTTTTGATTTTTCCAGTCTATCAATCTTATTATAAATTGCCTGCAGAGTGCGATTATCGGTCGCTCTAAAATATTGTCCGCCGGTTATTTGCGCAATCTTTGTAAGAAGCCCTTCATCAATCTGTACCGGCATCATCTGGTATCTGATACCGAAAGGAGTTTGCACAGGATATGGGGCTTCGCCGTTTGTACCTACGCCGATTGTATAAACTCTTATCCCGAATGTTTTAGCAATATCAGCCGCAGTAAGCGGGTCAATTTCGCCCGCATTATTAACACCGTCTGTCAATAAAATAATAACTTTGCTTTTTGCCTTGCTGTCTTTCAACCTGTTTACTGCGTCGGCAATTCCGTTCCCAATTGCCGTTCCGTCGGGTATCATTCCCGGCTCTACTTCACTAAGAAGATGAAGCAGCACGGGGTAATCAACCGTAAGCGGGCATTGAGTAAAAGCATCGTGAGAGAAAATAACTAAGCCTATTCTATCCGAAGTTCTGCCCTTTATAAATTTTGCGATCACATTTTTAGCTGCTTCAACCCGGTTTGGTTTAAAATCTTCTGATATCATACTTCCCGAAATATCAAGCGCCATTACGATATCAATTCCCTCCGTTGTAATATTCTCTCCTGAAGAATAATCTTGAGGGCGAGCAAGTGCCACAATAAACAATCCAACAGCTAATGTTCTAAGGACAAAAGGCACGTGTCTTAATTTTTCTTTCCAGGTTACTGGAAATCCTTCAAATACTTTTATAGATGAAAAATTTAGTGAAGGTTGATTTTGCCTTCCCTTAAACCAGTACCAAAAAATCATAATAGGGACTAATAAAAGAAAGAATAGAATCCACGGATAGGCAAACGTTATATTACGGAACATTTGTTACCTCCGGTTTTTCCTCTTTCTTTACTGTCGGGATGGTTTTGTTTACAATCTCATAAGCTTGTTTTAGCATTTCATCATTAACAGAATTTAGCGGAATAAATTTGGCAAACTTTACCATGTCGGCGTTGTTTAGGAAATCCTTTGTAACATTCAGAATAACTTCAGTATCGCTTCTGCGTTTTAAAAGTTCAAGTGCCTCTGAAGTAGTTAACTCCAATGCAGGTAGCTGATACCGCTTTTCAAAATAACGCCGGATAATTTCTGTTATGTTTGAGTGATATTCTTTTATAAATCCTTGCTGCCAAAGTTTTTTTTCTTCTAAATCATGCAATGAATTTAACGCAATTTCATGCGGAGTAAGTATGATAATTTTTTGAATTTCAGGTATAAGTGATCTCTTCTTGAGATAACGCCGGATTAGTAAGTAAGCAGCTAAAAGAATAATTATTCCGGCGAGAGCCCACAGCAAAATCAATTTCCAATCAAGAGGAATTTTAATGGGAGCTTTAACGTCTTTTATTTTGCCGCCGGGACTGATTTTTAATGTGCTTACTAAAACTTGAACCGGGTTTGTCGACACGCTCTGAAATGCAGTGTCGCTGCTCCCTTTATATTGAATAGAAACCGGCGGAATTAAAACAAGGGCAGAATCATAACCGGATAAAATATATTTATATGTCGAAGTAATTGCCCCGTTATTATCGGTGTCAAAAGATGTATCCTTCTTAATTACAGCTAACGCACCTAAAGTATCTTGAATTGTGGGGGGAATTATGCTTTCATTTTTCGGATGCTGAATTTGAATAGTATAATTAATATAATCTCCTACAAGGTATGCCTTTTTGTCAGTTGAAGCATTTGCAGTTACAGTTTGTCCAAATAGACTGTATGAACCTACTAGAAGTATAATTATAAAAAAATATGTTTTTCTTACCATCTTTTTTCACGTAGTCTGAAAAATTGCACAAGAGGTTTAATATAGTTTTGCCCTGTTTGAATTTTAATGCTGTCAACTTTGTTTGTTAGGAAAAGCGTTTTTTGCTGGGCGGCTTTTTTCTCACGCATTTCTTTGAGTAAGTATTGAGTCATAGGATTGCTTGTATCAATCCATCGTTCCTGTCCTGTCTCAGAATCGGTAAACCTAACTACTCCTACTTTTGGAATTTCTTCTTCGCGTTTGTCATTAAGTACTATTCCTATTAAATCATGCCTCTTTCCGACAACCCTAAGAATTTTTTCGAAGCCTGAATCCATAAAATCAGAAAGTAGAAATACAATGCTTCTTTTCTTAATGGCATTGTTCATATATTCCAGGGCGCCTTTAAGGTTTGTAGATTTTCCTTCGGGTTCAAAGGATAATACTTCACGTATAATCCTTAGAACGTGTTTGTTGCCTTTCCTTGGGGGCACGAATTTCTCTATCTTATCAGTGAATAAGATTAATCCAACCTTGTCATTATTCTTCAAGGCGGAGAATGCCAGGATGGCGCTTAACTCAGCGGCGACTTCCTGTTTTGTCTTGTCGGCAGAGCCAAAATTTAAAGAGCCGCTTAAATCAACCATCAAGATAACGGTTAGTTCCCGCTCTTCTTCAAAAACTTTAATGAATGGATGTCCAAAACGTGCCGTAACATTCCAATCTATATTTCTGATATCGTCTCCAAATTGATATTCGCGCACTTCGGAGAATTCCATTCCTCTTCCCTTAAATACAGAGTGGTATTCACCTGAGAAAACTTGATTGACAAGTCCCTTAGTCCGTATTTCAATTTGTCTAACTTGCTTTAATATTTCTTTGGTAAACACAGTTTAAACGCTTTTTATTTCTGAATGTTTATCT
>JAJYCM010000206.1 GCA_021778375.1 Bacteroidota bacterium | reverse complement strand
ATGGCAAGAGCTAAATTGCTCGAGATCAAAAGCAGTTGCGATATTTCAATCGACCAAGTCGGCGGCACCATGGGCGGAACAGGTTATGGAAAAGCAGGATTGGAAACTTTGGCGATGGGAATCCCCACAATAACAAATATGAGAGAAGATTATGCCGAATGGCTGCCGGAAAATCCTTTTGTGGTGGCTAATAATGCAGATGAACTTTACGCAAAATTGAATGCTCTTATTGATGATAAAGGTTATCGCGAAAGCTTGGGGAAAACCGGAATAAATTGGGTGAAAAAATATCATGGCTACCAAAGCGTAAATGAAAAGCTTAAAGAACTATACAAACTTAAAAATATAATTTAATGCAGAAAAGAAGTCTATCGAAGTCTACAATATGGTATAGCCTGGGAAACCTTTTTGTTAGATCAATTAGTTTTTTACTTTTGCCTCTTTACTCCAATTTAATTTCAACGAAAGAGTTTGGTAATTATTCTCTTCTAATGTCTGTTTATGCTATAGTTTCGGTTTTATACCAATTCGGGCTGCAGGCTGCTTTTAGCAAATTTTATATTGAAGCAGATTCTGACAATAAAAGAGTGAAAATATTCTCTACTGTGATAAATTCGGCTATGATTGCGGGAACTATTTTTACCGCAATTATTATAATGTTTTCGGGAGAAATATCTTCAATAATTTTGGGGACTCATAACTCTTCCGGTTTGGTTCGTTTAACTTTTATAACTCTTTTTGTAGATATTGTTGCCTATTTTGGACTACATTTATTTAAAACCAAAGAACATTCTAAAAAAGTTGTTTTGCTTTCTTCTGTTTCTGCAATCTCAAATCTTCTCTTTAACGTAATTTTTGTTTATCTAATGAAGGAAGGAGTCGAAGGAATTTTTTATGCTCAAATTATTTCCTCCGCTATTCTTATTATTTTAATGGTACCGTCATTAGCCGAAGAATATTCGCTGCATATTGAATTAGATATCCTTAAAATGATGCTTATCTTTTCGGCCCCTCTAATTATTTCAGGCTTGTTCTCGTCGGCAATGGATGTTAGCGATAGATTTTTGATAAATAATTTCTTAGGGAAAAATTTAGTCGGCATTTATAGCTTTTCTTATCGGATTGCTATGATTATGAACGTTTTCGTCATTTCATTTCGAACTGCTTGGGTACCCTATGCGCTAAATATTTACAGCATGGAGAATCATCAAGAAGTATTCGGCAAAACTTTTCTGAAACTTATTTCTGCAGGTGGCTTTGTCTTGATTATTGTGACGTTTTTTACCGGATATCTTTTCGACTTTAGAATTTTTGGAATAACTCTTTTGAACTCTCAGTATAAACCCGGTTTAACAATACTCCCATTCGTTCTTCTCGGTTATTTTTTTAACGGTTTAGCTTCATTCTTTTCAGTTTATCCTTTAGTGTCAAATAAAACTTATCACTTTCCGGTGGCTGACGGAATAGGATTTGTTTTGAATTTGATATTGAATTTGATATTGATCCCTCGCTATGGTTTAGTGGGCGCGGCATTAGCTACTACGATTGCATTTGCCGCCTCAGCTTTTTATTTATTCCTTATATCGGCAGGTAAGCTCAAGATTGATTATAACATAAAAGAATTATTTGTAATTGTCGCCATGGTTTTTGCTTTTTTAATTGCGGGAATTATCTTGCAGAATATTTATCTTAATATTGTCTTGAGTACACTTTTTGTCCTTCTTGCAGTTAAACTAACGGGGTTTAAGCCTAGTTCAATTTTTATTTTTCGCTAATGAATTAACCAGATTTATTAGCTTTTTAGATTCTTCTTCCCAATTTCTACCGTTTTCAATAAGCTTTCGTGCATTTGTGGAATGGGTAAGAAGCAACTTCTTTTCTATAATATATTTCTCAATACTACTAATAACCTCATTCTGGTTTGAAGGATCGACAAGGAAGCCGCAGATATTATCGCCGAATTCTTCCCGAATGGGTTTAATATCAGAGAAAATAAATGGTTTTCCGCATGCCATATATTCAAAAATTTTAATCGGAAGTGAATTATTATAAATGAAATTTCTTACTCTTAAATCAAAACAAATATCTACATTTTGAAGGTACTCTGAAATTCCATTATAGCTTGTCCAACCTACTTTATCTATTGTTATTAACTTATTGTCTTTTGCTAATGCATCAAAATATATTTCTTCCTCAACATGCTCAAATCTCCCTACAAGTTTTAAGGTAATATTTAATTTGGGATATTTTTCCTTAATCTTTTTTGCAACTTCATAGATAGTTATTATCCCTCTTTGAAAATTTATAAGTCCGGCATAGCAAAACGTTAAATCCGTTCCATTGAATGGTGGTGAAGAATAATTAAAATAGCTCAAAACAGGGTAGTAACCGATTATGGTTTTGCCTTTAAGCGGTGCCATGAAATTGTATCTCATTTTTTTTGTTATCTCACCGATGATTAAACTATCGCTTAAGCTAACAGCAGCAAAATTAAAAAGATAGTAGAATAAATAATAGAAATACTTTTTAATCCCTTTAATTTTAGTTGCAAGATTTTCAGGGTACCACTCAGTAATATCCAAAATAATTTTACATTTTGAATTGTCTGTCTTAAACTTGTACGCGGAAAAAATAGGTAATGGTTCGCAGCAAATTATAACCGAGGGGTTAAAAGATAATATTTTATCATATAACCTGAGAATTTTTTCCTTTTTCCCAAGAAGTGAACCGTTAAAACCTGCGATGGAAATTCCATCTTTCATTTCATTTATCTCTTGTGTAGAGCAAATTATTTCAACGGCATAGCCGGCATCGCTTAAACTCTTGCCGAACTTATAAAATATTCTTTCATCTAAAGGGGGGTGTCCCGAAGTAATAATAGCAGTTTTAATCTTCATGAAAAATTCATAATAAATTGTAGTTCCAAAATAAAAGGTTGCATGTTTTGAACAAAATCCTATTCTCTCAATATAAAAACTTTACTATAAATCTACATTAAACTCACTTAAATAAATTTACATTGACGAAATTATGAAGAAGCGCGGACTTTTACCCCATTCTTCTCTCATTTCGTTATTCTTTTATGGGCACTTCTAATAACTTCAATATTCTCTGCGAACGTTGCGTATTCTTTGCGTTCTTTGCGTTAAATTTTTATAAAAGATAGTTTTTAGAAGTGCCCTTATTTTAAGATTTCCATTTTACTCTAAAGTGTGTGAATAATATTCTTTAATAAAAGATGATTCAGCCTTAATGTTCTTGGAATTCTGATACCGGCCATTTTATCCGCTCAAAGGTTTTTTCCATAAATTCTCCCTACTTCTACCAAGCCTACGACAAGCCTCCACCAAGCCTCTAATTTTGATCCAGTAGTTTTATAGAAAAAGTCGGTCAAAATGGCCGATTTTCTTTTAAGTAAGTAACACCTTAAAAAGGATTTCCTTTGTAAAACACTCGTAGCAGCGATAAATAAAAAGGAAGAACAATTGTTCATTTATCAAAAACCATATGGGGTGTTTATTTAACTGGAGTCTCAAAAAAAGTAGTTCTTGAAGGTTCCAATTAGTAATTATGTTAAATATTTCGTCACTATTATTTTTTTCGTAACTTTCTAAAGTTATTAGAATTATGTTTTCCAACCTAAAAGGATTTATTAATGCAGCAGTATTTGGATCTCATTAAATTAGTCTTAGATGAAGGTGTAAGAAAGCCCTCAAGAACCGGAGTCGATACACTTTCTTATTTTGGGGCTTTTTATCGTGTAGACCTTTCCAAAGGTTTTCCTTTGCTCACGACTAAAAAAATGGAATGGAAATCTATTTTGCATGAGGTACTTTGGTATCTTTCGGGTGAAAACCATATAAGAAATTTGCGTAAGCATACTAAAATTTGGGATGCCTGGGCTGACGAAGACGGAAATCTTGAAACGGCTTATGGTTATTATTGGCGGCATTTTCCTAGCGCAGAAAAGGATAAAGAAGGAAATTGGCAGATTAGAGAGGTTGACCAAATCAAATATGTTATCGATGAATTAAAAAATAAGCCCTATAGCAGAAGGTTAGTTGTAACCGCATGGGAACCAGGTAATGCTACTAAAAGCAAGCTTCCCCCATGTCACTATAGTTTTGCTTTTAACGTCAGCAATGGAAAGCTAAATTGCCATTTAACCCAACGCTCCGGTGATATTGCACTTGGAATTCCATTTAATCTTGCCGCCTATTCTATTCTAACTCAAATTATTGCACAAGAGGTTAATCTTGAATTAGGCTTTTTTGCGCATACTATTATTGACGCTCATATCTATATCGCGGATAAAGGTTCTCAAATGGAAAAATTTGACCATCGTGAAGGATTGCTGGAACAGCTAAAACGCGAGCCCCTGTCTTTATCTACTTTGACAATAGCGAAGAAACCAATTGATGAATTAAAATTTGAAGACTTCGAATTGAGCAATTATACTAGCCATGATAAAATTAAATTTGAAGTAGCAGTTTGATTTTCGTTAGAGAATTGTTATGAAGAAAATTATTATTTCAGCGGTTGCTCAAAATGGGGTAATTGGAAAATCAAGCGGAGAAATACCCTGGCATTCCAGAGAGGAATTCCAACATTTCAAAAACACAACTTCTGGATTTCCGGTTATTATGGGTAGAAAAACTTTCGATACACTCGGTAAGCCTTTGAAAAACCGGCTGAATATTGTGCTCACCCGCAACAAAAAGCTAATATTGGCATTTACAGAGATAGTTATTTTAGATAGTTTGCATTCAGCTTATAAATATTGTGAGTCGAAAGATTATGAAAAGATTTTTGTCATTGGCGGAACCGACATTTATAAGCAAGCAATGAATACTGCTGATGAATTATTAATCTCTTATATGAAGTTTAATGCAGAAGGAGATGTTTTTTTCCCGGAAATAGATCTTAAAATTTGGGAGGTTAAAAGAATAGATGGAAGAAATGAATTTGATATTTATACTTATGTTAGAAAAATTTAGATGTCTATAAAGAAAATAAAAATACTGCCAGAAAATTTAGCGAATAAAATTGCTGCCGGCGAAGTAGTCCAAAGACCGGAATCTGTCGTTAAAGAATTAATCGAAAACTCAGTGGACGCTGGTTCTACTTCAATTGAATTGGTAGTTAA
>JAJYCM010000205.1 GCA_021778375.1 Bacteroidota bacterium | reverse complement strand
TGCTACGGCTACTACCTCGTAGCTACAGGCTTTGCCGATATTATGGTCGATCCTATAATGAATTTGTGGGACAAAATGGCTTTGATCCCGATTATAAACGGCGCAGGTGGTACAATTACTGATTACCAGGGCGGTGATCCGCTTATTGGAACAAGTATTATCGCTACCGGCGGTCGAATACATAGAGATGTTATAAACATTCTAAATTTATGAATTGTTTGCCGGTACCTGTCAATTCTTCTTAACCATTCTAAAAAGGGAAAACAAATCAAACCCCTTTCCTCAAAACTTTTGAATGTACTCTGAATACACTCTGAATGCACTCATCTAGTACTGATCTCCCTTTAACTTCTATCTGTTCCATACCTATCTTATCATTCTGTAGTAAAACCTTATCTGTCAAAATACACTGCCAGGTCGACTTTTATTTTCTCTTTAACCGTGTTGAATAAAAATGAAGGTTGCTTTATGTCGAAGTCGGACAACTCTATAAAAAAAGTTGATTTTAATTTTAACAGCTTTCCGTAATTAAAAAGGCTCCCAACAACCGTTAGAGGCTTTGATACGCCGTGCAGCGTAAAAACTCCTGAGGCTTTTATACGATATTCTGATGAGGAAACCGAATCAATGGAAATTATCTTACCTGAAAATTTCGCCGTAGGATATTTCTTTGTTTCAAGATATGAGTCCCGCATGTGACTATTACGTAAGCCAATACCAGTATCAAGGGAATCAAGCGAAACAATCAAGTCAACTGAGCTTTGCTTTAATGAATTTTGTAAACCCAATTCTATTTTTCCGTCAATAGCATCCGTCGTTCCTTCAAAGCTATTAAAAGTTGCAGCAGCATAAAATCTAACAATGTTTGTATTTGAATGATCAACTGTCAGAACTTGGGCACTGCAAAGTGACGTAATGAGGAAGGGAAGAACCACCAATATTTTTTTCATGTTAAATTTCCTTTAAAATTGTATAAACATAAATGGTGGATTATGAATTATAGAATTAATCAGTTCAATATTTAGCCAGAAGAAAAACTGCCAAAGTAAAAAATGCTCCGGCAAAAGCCCAAAGTTTTTGCTTTTTAGTATTGAAGATCAATATCATTGTCATTATTGAAACAATAAAAAGAAGAACCGAACGCTGATCAAATATATCTGACAGCGGTATACCGCCTTTGCCTATTGCCCCGATCTCAACGCCTTTTTTTACTGTGTTAAAAACTAAAGTATAGCTAAAAAACGAAATTGCTGTGAATATAGAAAGTTTTTTTATCTTTGGCTTTTCACTGAAGGATTCCAACGCAGTCCGAACGCTTAAGATTAAACCTGCAAAGAGAGTAATAAAATAAAATTGGACTATTTCATCCGGCACCGGATTTAAGAAGGTTAAGAGAACATTTGTCTTTACTGGCAAAAGGTATGTCTTATTCTGATCGAAAATCTTTACTCGATATTCAATCAGAGTCATCGGTTTCTGCTGAGGAATAACAGCATATAATGCTTTACCTGTATCCGTCATTTCTATAGTTTGCCATCCAGAATTTCCGTTCTTATCCCGCCAAAATAGATTACCCTTTAACCCGCTAAAATCACTAACAACCCAAACTTTGTAACCCGTTTTAGTCCTCGACGTTTTATCAAAGCTGAAAGAAAAACTTCCTTCTTTTGCATCAATAGTTCCGCTTACCGGATAATCAATTGAAGAAATACGCTGGGCATAACTTACTAGGAAAGTAATTACAATAGCAGATAACCACAAAATAAGAGATTGTTTCATAAGAAATATTTTCTTTATAATATTAGCACTTATACGCCTTCGGCGGAAAGAATTCCAATAATATTGGTGTCATTTCGACAACCGAAGGGAGGAGAAATCCCATGCATAGCGCTGTCATCCATATTATTATCCCCATCTCCAGTTACGCCTTTCCCAGCTATGAATATTAGATTTCCATTTATTTATAACTAATTTAATAAAATAAATGCTTTTCCCATTTGATATTTGACAAAAAGAATAATTATCAGCAGCTTGCCGCGTTGTGTGATATTAAACTTAACAAATCTTGAACAAAAGAATTAGATTTGAAATAAAAATTTAGGTAGTATAAACTCGATGAATAGTTTTATTAAAATTTTTGATTCTCCTCCACAGCTAGCATTAAAACTTGCAGAGGAATTCAAGAATGAAGTTGAAAAAAAATCCGACAATATTTATATTTCAATTTCCGGTGGAAGCACACCTAAAATATTTTTCCGGGAATTAACTCTGCCCCCGTTTGGCAATAACATAGATTGGAGCAAAGTTCATTTGTTTTGGTCCGATGAAAGATGCGTCCCACCTTCCGATTCCGAGAGCAATTACGGTATGACAAAGAAAAATTTATTAGACTTTATACAAATCCCAGCAGGAAATATTCATAGAATTATGGGAGAATCTCATCCGGAAAAAGAATCAGTGCGTTATTCAAAAGAGATTGATAAAATATTGCCGAGTGGCAATGATCATTTTCCTCAATTCGATTGGGTATTTCTTGGAATGGGCGAAGACGGTCATACTGCTTCGCTCTTTCCGAATGCGGAGCTTTTATATATCTGTTCTAATATTGCAGGCGTTGCAATTCATCCGGTTAGCGGTCAAAAAAGAATTTCTTTGACGGAAAGAATTATCAATAATTCTAAACGAATAAGTTTTGTAGTTACCGGGAAAAACAAAGCATCGATTCTTAAAAAAATTTTAGATGGACTACCGGAAAATAAAAATTATCCCGCTTCTCGTATAGAGCCCTTGAGCGGAAATCTCGATTGGTGGATTGATAAAGAAGCTGCATTTTATTTATAACATTATTTCTCTAATTTTCATAGAAGCAGATAAATCATTTTAACAATCTTTGATGAAAAATAACCTTGTGGCTAATCCGAAACTTTACGAAATAAATACTAGGGTATGGATAAAACAATTTGGCGAGCAGACCAAACTCTCTGGTATTCCGGAAAGTTATTTCGAAGACCTGGCGAACAAGGGGATAAATATAATTTGGTTAATGGGAATCTGGAAAACTCCTTTCAGCCTGATAGAACAAACATGCTTTACGCCCGACTTAGTCTCTGCTTATACCAAGGCTTTGAGTAATTGGAAAAAAACAGATGTAATTGGATCACCATTCGCAATTGACGATTATATTGTAAATCCTCTCTTAGGTAATGTCGATGATCTTTTAAAGTTAAAAGATAAGTTGAATTCATTTGGATTGAAATTGTTCTTGGACTTTATTCCTAATCATTTTAGTGCCGCCACTAGATTCCTCAAAAGCAATCCTGAGATTTTTCTTAGCGGAGATGAAGAATTGTATTCTAAAGATAAGTTTACTTTCTTTAGATCTCCCAATGAAGAAGATAAAATATTTGCCCATGGGCGTGATCCCTTTTTCCCGGCTTGGGATGATACCGTTCAGGTTAATTATTTTAATAATGATGCAAGAAATTTTATGACCGAAAACCTTCTTAAGATTTCTGAATTGTGCGACGGTGTCCGGTGCGATATGGCAATGCTTGAGCTAAGCACTGTATTTGAAAATACCTGGCTTGGAGTCTTAAATACACAAAATTACCTAAAACCCAAAAACGAGTTTTGGAGTGAAGCCATTCAAACTGTAAAAAAAAGAAATCCTAACTTTGTTTTTCTCGCCGAGGCGTATTGGGATCTTGAATGGCAACTGCAACAATGCGGGTTTGATTATACCTACGATAAAAGATTAACCGACCGGCTGGCATCTAATGAAGTTCTCGATGTTAAAGCCCATTTAAATGCTGATAAATCTTTCCAACTAAAATCAGTAAGATTTTTAGAGAATCATGACGAAGAAAGAGCCGTTGAAAGGTTTGGTTTGAAGGAATCGTTAGCCGCTGCAGTTTTAACTGGCACAATTCAAGGAATGCGATTTTATTACGACGGACAATTTGACGGGAAGAAGGTAAAGCTTCCTGTCCAACTTGGCAGAGAACCGTCTGAAAAACCTAATCTTTATGTTAGAAAGCATTATGATAAGATTCTTTTAATCACAAAAGAAAAAATATTTCAGGAAGGTAATTGGCAAATATTAAACGCTCTGCCAGTTTCACGGGATAATAAGTCATTTGAAAATATATTCGCCTGGCAATGGACAGATCAAAATGAAACCAGGATTGTCGCAATAAATTATTCCGGGACTACATCTCAATGCCGGCTCAAGTTTGAAGTAAAGTCAAACCAAGTCGAAATATTATTAACCGATTTGCTTAATGAAACTCAATATGTTAGGGCTACTGACGAAATAAAAAACATTGGGCTTTTCATTGAACTTAAAAATTATCAGAGCCATATTTTTAAGATCGGAAAGACTAGCGAAGCTGTCCCATCCTTTGAAAACGAATATAATAACTTTTAGAATACTACCTTTTATCGATAATAAAAAACCACTTGTCGAAAAGTTTAACTTTTATACTTGATTTTGCTAGCAATCTCTTTCTAATTAATAAAAAAACTATATATTTAACATATTAGTTAGGCATATTATATATTTTTTAATAAAATAATAAATCATTTTTAAATTTAATCTTTGGTGGGAGTATCAAGATAATGGATCTATCATCATTAGTATTATCCGCAACAACAATCGTATTCGGATCATTCTTCGTTTTTATAGGT
Organism: Bacteroidota bacterium; assembly: GCA_021778375.1. Classification (GTDB taxonomy): domain Bacteria; phylum Bacteroidota; class Ignavibacteria; order Ignavibacteriales; family Ignavibacteriaceae; genus FEN-1297. The sequence continues at coordinate 474 of JAJYCM010000205.1, read as the reverse complement.
GGTTCCTATATCGTACACAAAATAAAGAAAAAGTAGATCCCTTTTCCTTTAGATTAAAAGATTCAGTAAAGCTAGCAAGGTTTTATTGAATCTTTTTCTATTTTAAACCTCTTCATAATTAAGAAGGGGATATTTTTATCATCTTAATGGAAATTATATTTGCATATCTTATATAATAGTAATTGTTTATAATTAAATCTATGCAATTTGTACCCAAATTCTAATTTCTAGAATGGTGGGAAAATTATACGCCAAGTCGAATCATCTGGCACAAAGAATAACTTCGTTAAAATCGACCGATAAAAAATAAAACTAAATAAGTCACCTTACGCAAAAGGTTGTTATTACATAGTGAGAAACCTCCGAGGTTTTCCTAAACCTCGGAGGTTGCACTTCACTTCCTTTATATTTGAAATTATCTGCGTAACATAAGTAAATAAGATACTCCTTACGCATTAACCGGGAATAATTTAA
>JAJYCM010000204.1 GCA_021778375.1 Bacteroidota bacterium | reverse complement strand
AAAAAATTCACCATTAGTGTCGCATTCACATTCTATATCTTTATAGTATTTCCAATTAAATCTTTGTTTTTATACCAAGATATTTGAAATGATTTTCCACATTCCTTTTCTCATATCCCATATTCCTTACTTCTTACTCCTTACTCCTTACTCCTTACTTCTTACTCCTTACTTCTTACTCCTTACTTGCTCAAAATTCCGGCATGTCTCCCGCAACATTAGTATTTACTTTCTTGCTAATATTAAACTTAAATATATTTTGCGGTTTGGTTAATCGTACAATCTTCAGACTCTTTATTTTTTTAAGTGAAACTATCTGATCGCCAAATCCGTTCGTACCTTTTTGGCTTGACCAGTACGTTACACATTTATCACCATTTTTATCAATAGACCAGCCAAGGAATATTACTGAATGTCCTATCCCGCTTTTCCATGAAATATTCATAAAATCACCGGGCATAGCATCCTTCGGCTTAACTACACTACCCATTTTCGAGTATTGAACTAATGCATATTCACTTCCGAAACCATCTGCATTCCATATTCCCCAATATTTTATCCAGTCGTTTCTCCTGCCTCCGTTTGGCTCCTGCATTCTCATTGCTTCAAGTCGACCTTTTGAAAGTTTATTTGCTTGTTTACCAAGTATAAAATCCAAAGCAGTTATTAGTACCGAATATGTTGAGCCGCTGCAGTAGCTCGAACTTCGAGTAGGTTTGATTAAAGAACTACCAAATAATTTTAGATCATATCCTATAGGCGATTCTGTTGGCGTAGAATCTATCCCGATAAAATATCCGCCCCCATCCATTGCATGTGCCTGTACTGTGTCAATCGCTCTTAAAACTTCAAGATTGTATGATCTTGAATATTTAGAGAAAATTTTAAAATGGTCTAAATTATGGTAATTCGCAGAAATATCTCCCGGCTTCAAAATGAGCCACTTATTTTGGCTCTTAATACTCTTTGGGAAAGTCAAAAATATTGCTGATAATAATATTATTAAAAATTCTATTCTATAATTCTTCATAAAAGCAGCTAAAATTTTATTTATAAAATTTATTTATTTCTTCCTGTTAAAACATACTACACTTCGCTAAATAAATCAATAAATAGCCATCCGTGTCAAAAAATCACACATACTTAAAACTTATACTTAGTTCTCAAAAAATAACCCTCTTTTTTTAGCAAAAATTAGAGTTTTGTCTAAGAATTTATATTAAATAAGTGGTATGTAATTTGATGATTTATAATAAAAATGAGTTGGCTATGAAACAATTAAATCTGGATTCGTTTATTCTTCAAGAAAGTGATCCGGAAATAAGTCACTACAAAATCCTTTCTGGATTAAGTGTATACCGGAATGAATTAAGCAAAAATAGGTTGTATCCATCGCTGCAGGAACTTGTTCATCTGTCGTCTCAACTTCAGGATATTTTGTATAAAAGAGATAATTTTGCAATACTTCTTTCTAAGCAGAAAAGTAGTGTAAATTTTAAGGATGATAATTTAATTTTAAGTATTCCCGGCGAGACAATAGAGTACAAGGATTGTGTTTATGATTTAATAGAATGGTCGCTTCCATTAATTAAATCTTTAATTGAAGAAGCTTATGTAATTTATGATTTTGTCGCAGAAAATATCTCTATTATCGAAGTAGGCGTATCGCCAGCCTTTAAAGATGAAGGGTTTCTATTGCTTCCGGATGTTCAAAATGAAATTCTTCAAGTCCACAGATATAGAAGTATAATTTACTCAACTCAAAGTAGCCCATATCACTCACTTAGAACTTCGTTCCTGGAAAATCATAAATTATCGGATTTATCAAACTCGCTTGAATTATTGAAACATAATCTCTTAATAAAATATGATGAAAGACCAAACCTCGCAACTTTTGTTTGTAGGGTTGATATAGACGTTCCTTTTGACGAAACAATTTTCCTCATTGCTAAGAGAAAATTGTTAAATCTCTTAATAAAATAAATTTTGAGTTTACTAAGATAAAGTAATAAAATCAATTAAAATATGACCCGTCTCGTTCAGCAGCGGATCATCTTTTGGCTCAGTTTCTGTCGATATTTCACCCTTCTTAAGCAATTTCAATCCAAGTCGTTTCCTAAGTTCATTTTCCTTTTCAAATTTTTTCTGCTCAGCGTCATCCATTTCCTTTTTTCTGACAGCCTCGTTTAAGGATAACGTCTTCTTGTCGTGTGATTCATGGTATTCTTTTATTTCATCCAGATATTCGTCAAATTCGGGATCATTTTTTATTCTGGAATCATGTTCAGCAATCAATTTAGGAATAAAACTTTTTAAATTTCCAAATGGTTTGTATTTAGTTGCACTGATTTGATCCCAAGGTAACGAACTTGGTTCAGCGCTCTCCATATATTCATTTGAATCGAAAGCTGAAGGGTATTGAATATCCGGTACTACTCCCATGTGCTGTGTACTTGCTCCGGTAATTCTATAAAATTTCGCTATGGTCAATTTTACCTGTCCTAATTTTCCTTTCTCGTTAGGCATTAGCCGGTTTAAATCAATTAAGTTTTGAACTGTCCCTTTTCCGTAAGTTTGTTCGCCTATTATTAAACCACGCCCATAATCTTGAATAGCAGCTGCGAATATTTCGGAAGCTGAGGCGCTGAAACGGTTTACTAATACTACAAGCGGGCCGCTGTAATCAATGGCAGAATCTGGATCATCCTCAACTCTAATATTACCGTCCGAATTTCTAATTTGTACTACGGGACCATTCTTTATGAATAATCCGGTAAGTTTAATGGCTTCCTCTAAAGAACCGCCGCCGTTATTTCTAAGATCGATTATAATTCCTTTAACATTAGCGCTCTTTAACTCATCAACTAATTTTTGGACATCTCTGGTCGTGCTCTTGAAATTTTTGTCGCCGCGCTGCTCTGCCTCAAAATCACTGTAAAAAGCAGGAATAATTATCACACCTAATTTATAATCTTTACCGTCATTTTTTAAATTAAGAATTTTATCTTTTGCCGATTGTTCTTTTAAAGTAATTTTATCACGAACCAAAGTAATCTCGCGCGGTTTCGCATTTACCCCTTCGCTAGCAGGAATAATTTGCAGCCTGACAATGCTCCCCTTAGGACCGCGTATTAATGCGACCACATCGGTTAATCTCCAACCAATTACATCTACCATTTCACCGTCTTTTCCTTGAGCAACACCCGTTATCTTGTCATCCCGGTGAAGTAACTTACTTTTGAACGCCGGTCCGCCCGGAATAACCTCGGCAATTTTTGTGTAATCATCCTCGGATTGAAGCTGTGCACCGATTCCTTCTAATGATCTACTCATATCAATCTTAAAGTTTTCCGAAGTCGCAGGTGAAAAATAATCTGTATGCGGGTCAATAGATTCAGTAAAGGAATTTTCAAATAGCTGAAAAACATCTTCGCTTTGTGTCTGCATTACACTGCGCCTTACATTTTCATAACGTTTGGTTAAAAGACTTTGAATGTCAGACCATTTCTTCCCGGTTAATAATAAATTTAAAGCATCATTCTTTACTTTTTTGCGCCAAAGTTCGTTAAGCTCTGTAGTATCTTTTGCCCAGGGCGCTTTATCTCTATCTAACTGCAGTGATTCTTTTTTATTGAAATCAAATTCCTTCTTCAATAATCCTTCTGCGTAATCAAGTCTTTCATTTACCCGCTGACGGAATACGTTAAAAATTTTGTAAGCAGGGAGTAGGTTGCCGTCTTTTATGTCATCATCAAGTTGGAATCTGTACTTATCAAAATTATCGATATCGGAAGCAAGGAAATAGCTTCTATTGTAATCAATAGATTTTAAATACCGGTTGAAAATTACATTTGACAGGGAATCATCTAATCTAAATTTACTATAATGATACCTGGTCAATATTGTATTTATTATTTCATCTTCGCTTGAAAGATATTTAGCCGGTTCAATAACTTTTGAAGTGTCCTGCGAAATCGGAGGGTCGTTCTTAAAGTAAAATGTTCGCGCTAAAAAAATATTTGCAGCAAGTAAAATTATTGCTATTGCAAGGATCTTCTTCATAAGTTTTCTCGAAGGTTTCTTCATTAAGTTATTGATTATAAAATGTATTTAAATTTCTTATACTAATTAGTAAAGTTACACAAATATACTTTTTTTATATAATCCAATAGTGGGAAAAATTGGTCAATTCCATTTCTCCATTATTCCACAAACCCATTACTCCATTGCCCCACTACCTCAGCTTAGATGCAAAATCATAAACTTCTTTTGCATGTCTCTCTATATTAGTGACATTAATAATCTTTCTGATTATTCCGTTTTTATCTACGATAAATGTTACCCTGTTGTCGTATCCGCCTTTTCCATAAACGCCATAAGACTTAGATACTTTTGTGCTTGCATCGGAAAGCAATGGGAAATTTAGATTGTTGTCTTTAATAAATTTTTTTATTTCTGGTTTAGTATCAACACTTATTCCAAGTACCTGAATTTTTTCTTTTTGGAATTTTCCCCAATCGTCTCTGATTCCGCATGCCTCTTTTGTACACCCAGCGGTACCTGCCTTGGGATAAAAGTAAACAATCACTGGCATTTTGCCCTTATAAGAAGATAAAGTGTAAGACTTACCATATGCATCTTCCAACTTAAAATTCGGTGCTTTCATCCCGATTTTCAATTCCTTCGGTTTTGCTGCAAAAGCAAAAGATAAAACGGATACAAACAAAACAAAAACATAAAACAAGCTTTTAGTTCTCATTATGGTTCTCCTAAATATTTTTTATTAATTCAAGTTACGTAAAAAGAGCATTTCGGAATGATGGGATAATGAAATATTGAATAAAATTGCTCAACTCCAATACTCCAATACTCCAATATTCCACCATTCCCATTCTCTTACAAGTATAAATATAAATCTTTAAGTCTTCTCTAAATGTTATTTTCAACACTTCTGGCAAAAATATAATCTACGTTATCTAACATCTTATTATAATCAAAAACTTCTTTGATTTCCTTTTCAGTAAGGTATTTACGTACCTCACCTGAACTTATAAGTTCACTTTCTAAATCTTTTGTTTGATCAGCCCAAACATCCATTGCTGAGGTTTGAACAATTTTGTATGCATCTTCACGTGAAGCCCCTTTACTTACTAATTTAAGTAAGACAGTCTGAGA
>JAJYCM010000203.1 GCA_021778375.1 Bacteroidota bacterium | reverse complement strand
AACACTTCCGTCAATCTTTCCTTTTTCTCCAAATTTTTCCAATTCAATTTTTAAAGTACTGAAATCATTAACATCAATGCCCGCAGTGAAAATATTTCCAGGAAAATTATCCTTTAATGCATCTAGGCGCTCTTTCCTGCGCCCAATTGCCAGGACTTGAGCCCCATGTTCTGCCAGATCTAAAGTAATTTTTTTGCCTATCCCTGAAGTTGCACCGGTGACGACAAATCTCTTTTCATCAAATTTAAACTGTATTGCCATTAACTTATTCTCAGAAGCATAAAAAAATTAAAATGATATTTCTCACAAAAAAATATATTATAATAGTTAGATTAACAAACAAAATTATTTTATATTTTTATAAACCTTTTATTTTGATATTTAGTCTTAAAATGATAAATCATTCTCAAAATTATTCTAAAATGGGGCAATATTCTTTGATAAAGAGCATATTATCAAGTGGTATAATTATTGAGATTCTTAACTATTAAATTTTAATTTAATAGTATTATGCTGCCGTTCTAAAATGTTTTAACCAATTAAAATTAAGAAATTTGTAAAAATTTTATGTTTAAGTAATTAAGGAACCTAATATTATGCACTCACAAAACCAGAAAAACAAACCAGTTATCTTAATAGCTCTAACGATTGTCTTTGTAATACTACTTTCTCATTTCCTTAGCGGTGTAAATATTTTAGGTTATTCAGTTAAACCTGTTGATTTATTTATGGATATTGAACCTGATTCGTTGATAAGCTATAATAATTTCAATAAGGTCAATTCCTTAGAATATACATTCTCAAAATTATTTCCGGATCAAAATAAGAAATTGCATGTTGAGGCGTTAACCGGAAGTGTTTCACTTGATTTAATCCGTTCATTAATAGATGGTGAACATAAAAACAGACAAATTGCTAATCTTTCTTCAGAAACAGAAGAATATCAAGTACCTCCAACAAATAATGTCCCAATTACCGGAAATCTTTCTCAAATGAAATATTTTTTTGATGCATTAAAAAAATCCGGTTCGGAAAAAATAAGAATTGCCCATTATGGGGATTCCGGCGTTGAAGGGGATGCAATTACAGCAAACATTAGAGAGGATTTTCAGCAAAAGTTTGGCGGAAAAGGTGTAGGTTTCCTTTCTATAACTTCCCAGGATATTACTTTTAGAACGACTACTAAAGAGTCCTTCTCAAATAATTGGAGCTCGTCTTCAGTCGTTACAGGTAATCCGAAAAATATGCCACTTGGTATAAATGGCGAACTTGCAATTCCTCAGGGAGAAAGTTGGGTAAATTATCAAACAACCAGTTGGATGCCTTACTTAAAGTCATTTAACATGGCAAGAGTATTTTATAGTAACGCAAAACCGTCAACTGTGTATTATTCTTTCAATAATAATACTAATCAGAGTGCAATTTTGCAGCCTGGTAATACATTAAAAGAATTAAAACTATCAGCTCCCGGTGGAAGTGCAGAATCCTTTAAGCTAACCACAACATTTGCAAACCAGGCATATTTTTATGGTGTAAGCCTTGAGGATGGCAATGGGGTTTATGTGGATAATTTCCCATGGCGTGGTAATACCGGCTTAGGCTTTACCAACATCCCTGAATCTTCTTTTATTCAGTTTGGGAATATGCTTAATTACAAATTAATAATTCTTGAATTTGGCGCAAATGAAACAAGTTTTAGTTCCTCCAAAAATACTTGGTATGCCAATCAAATGGTCAAGGTAATAAATAATTTGAAAAAGGCCTTCCCTCAAACAAGCATTATTTTAATAGGAGTAGGGGATAGAGGCATTAAAAGAGGGACTCGATTTATTACCGACCCGAATGTTCCCCTATTATTAAAAGTCCAGCAAGATATTGCAAATAGAACCGGCATTGCTTTCTGGAACCTTTTTGAAGCTATGGGAGGTTATGGAGCAATGGAAAAATGGGTAAACGCTAATCCTCCTCTTGCTTTAATGGATTATACCCACCCATCCTGGCAGGGTTCGGCAAAGTTAGGTGATATGATTGCAAATGCGATTTTACAGACTTATTATAATTATAAATAGTTTACTTTATTTCTTATTGATTTAATTATGGAGAAAAAATGGTTTCTGAGAGATTACAAAAAATCATTCTAAATGAGTTAAAACTTGACAGTTTTGATTTACATGATGAAACAACCGCAAACCAGGTCCCAGGTTGGGATTCATTCAATCATATAAACGTTATATTGGCAGTTGAAAAAGATTATAACATCCGTTTCAAAGGATTGGAAATACTCAAAGTGAAAAATATAGGTGAACTTCAAAAGTTAGTTGATTCTAAATTGCAGTAACATTGCAATCACTTTTAAATTTAACAATATCGGGCGAGAATAAATGCTTAGTTTTATAAGTTTTAACCATATCCTTCAGTATATTGATTTCAATAAAGTGCAACAGCTTTTTGTTTACGATCCAACCGATCAGCTTTTTTTCAGCACAAGCTTTTTTCTGTTTTTCTTCTTTGCGCTTTTAATATTTTACCGAATCTTTTCGAAGAAAAAAAATCTTAAAATATATACTATCATTTTTTTCTCACTCTTTTTCTATTATAAAAATTCCGGCTATTTTTTCCTTCTTCTTTTTGCATCTACTTTTATTAATTTTTATTTCGGTAGCTGGATCTTTAAGGCGAAAACCCATTGGTTGAAAAAGCTTTTATTTATTTCAGTGATTATTATCGACTTAGGTTTGCTTGTCTATTTTAAGTACACAAATTTTTTCATCCAAATTATTAATGGAGTTGCTTCTGGAAATATCCAATTACTGAATATCATCCTTCCTATTGGAATTTCATTCTATACATTTAAAGCAATGAGCTATGTGATTGAAATATTTATTGAAACGATGGAACCGACTAATAGTTTAAGAGACTTTGTTTTATATATGTATTTCTTTCCCAATATTCTTGCGGGTCCGATTGACAGAGCTGTAGCTTTTCTTCCTCAGATCGCAGGGGAAATGACCGCCTCGAAGGATGATATTGGAAGAGCAGTTTTCCTAATTATGTCCGGCTTATTTAAGAAAGCTGTAATTGCAGATTATATAGGGCTGAATTTTGTTGATCGTGTTTTCCAAGTGCCGCTAAGATTTACAGGCGTTGAAAATCTTTTAGCTTCTTATGCTTACACGGTTCAAATTTACTGCAATTTTTCCGGCTATACAGATATGGCTCTCGGAATAGCGGCGCTGCTTGGATTTAAATTGATGGATAATTTCAACATACCTTTCCTTGCTACCAGCGTTGCCGATTATTGGAGAAGATGGCATATTTCATTATCAACCTGGCTGCTAGATTATTTATTCAAACCATTACAAATGAGTTTTAGAAGGATGAGGATTTACGGAAGCGCTCTCGCTATCTTCATTACATTTCTACTTGTCGGGTTTTGGCATGGTGCTAATTGGACATACTTGGTTTTCGGATTATTCCATAGCACTTATCTTGCTGTTTCACTTCTTACACAAAAATTTAGGAAAGCATTTTATGATAAAGTCCATTTGACAGGGACCAAATTCTTAAAAGCTTTCCAGATATTCATTACTTTCCATTTACTTCTTATTACAGCAATAATTTTTCGCTCAGATTCACTTCGGACAGCACGCGATGTATTTCATCAGATATTCAGATATTTTCACGGAGTGGTCTTTTTCCAGTGGGTTGCAGGCTACACTCAAGTTTTTGTTTTGATAATGCTAGGCTATATTCTGCATTTTATTCCCAAATCTGTTGATAACAAAATTAAGAATATAATTACTGCATCTCCCGTTTATGTCCAGGCTTTTTTATTAGCTTTGATGATATTAGTCGTTGTTCAAGTTGAATCCGCTCAGTTACAGCCGGTAATATATTTTAATTTTTAATTATTAAACTCAAGGTTAGTATTCTAATATATTCCTGGCTAAACCTTGGATTGGGCAATCTCAGTCAATCTTTTTCTGTCTACTTTACCATTTGCATTTAACGGAAAAGTAGAGAGTACTGTAATTTCAGAAGGGACCATATAGTATGGTACTTTTATCCTCAAATATTTTTCAATATCATAAACTTTCCCGGAATAGTTCTCAATAAAAAGATGTATTAGAATAATACCAATTCTATTTTTGTATGATACTGCTGCAACATTTGTAATATTTGTAAACTTACGCGTAAAATGTTCTATCTCTCCGAGCTCAATTCTAAATCCTTGAACTTTTATTTGAGTATCCAATCGTCCGGCGAACATAAAAACATCGTCTTTATCTATTAAAGCTAAGTCGCCGGTTCTATAAAATCTTTTCTCAATTCCGTTTATGAGATAATTAAAAAACACTTCTCTATTTTTTTCTGGGTTTTTCAAATATCCGGTTGTTAATTGTTTTCCTGCCAAACACAATTCCCCTATAGTCCCTTTCGAAACAGGTTTAAGGTTTTCGTCTATGACAATTGCCTCCATATTTAACATCGGTTTGCCAATGGATACTCCACCGTTATATTTTTTTTCGATAGAATCATCACCGTTAAAATTATAAATTAAACAAAAGACAGTTGCTTCAGTTGGACCGTAAGCATTGATGATTTTCCCATTAGGGATGCATTTACCCCATTCTTTTGCAAGGTCGGCATAAAGTGTCTCACCACAAAATAGAGAATACTTTAATTTCTCTAAATTAATATCTTCAAAATATGGTCTTAGATAAGAAAGAATTACAGGTACCAAACAAGCAAAAGTGATTTCCTTACTTTCAAGCGCCATATATACATTAGCATATTTTACTCCTTCGGTTTCAATAGTATATACGGATGCACCTTTACATAGCGGTACAGTATAGCATATAACAGAGAAATCAAATGTTAAATCAAACATCTGAAGAAATCTGTCGTTTTCATTAATATCATAACCAAGATTGAAAAATGCATCAATAAAGGAATTAAGGTTATCCCATGTTATCGGAACACCTTTAGGAATGCCAGTACTTCCTGATGTATATAGGATGTATGCAATGTCCTCGTCCTTAAAGGAGGATAGGTTTAAATTAATTTCTGACTCTGTTAAATCTTGAGTAATAATAATTCTTGAACCGGCAGCGAGCGAGAGTTGATTCACTCTTTCATCTTGTTTTCTAGATAAGATAGTCTTGATTTCTGTTTGTTTTAAAATAGAAAGAT
>JAJYCM010000202.1 GCA_021778375.1 Bacteroidota bacterium | reverse complement strand
TAAAATGTAGAATAAAATTTTATCGGCTTTAACCATATTTCTTCTGGTAACCCGGATTTGAAATAATTTATTTTTATACTTTGGCTTTGATGAATCCCGTCTAAGTAAACTTCAATTTCTTCTTCCGATGAAAATTTATAATTATCAATTGATACAACAGTATCTCCTGCTTGAAGTCCCGTATTATTTCCATATACTTCTTTTATAACTAGTACTGAACCGGAAGATTTGAATTTTATCGGTAAGTCAATTTTGAGAACAGTATGGTATATTCCCAATGCGCAGAATATAAAAATAATTCCGTCAATAGCCAGGATGGAGTGTAATGAATTAAAAAATCTTTGCAATTCAGTACCCCAATTAATAATTTTAATTTCACTTATCTACCGGAATCACATTGACCTTAAATAACATAGTCAAAAAGAAAAAGAATTGCAATTAAAATTTTAAATTGTACCATAAAGGAGGGGGCAGGAATTTTCCTCATATTAGCAAAGAAAGGAAATAGTAACTATTATCATTAATTCTTTTTCATTATGATCCAATACGAATATCAATAATGTCAAAAAGTATTATGTGTAAATTAATTATCATAGATATATTATGAGATTGGTTAAGAAAGTATTATGCTTACTAATTCAATTTGCGCAAGTTGTATTGTTTTGTAACTCCCGCATTTATGCGGGGGAGTTGATAAAGCGAAATACTTGGGCTTCAGCCCGCAACAATCTAAATTGCCCTTTTCTATAATTTACAACTCGAAAATAAATCCTTTATCCTTTAACTTGTTGTAGTTATTCTTATCGAATTTATATAAATGAGCAGCCCTTGTTTTATTGCCTTCCTCTTTTTCTTTAAGCTTCTTAAGAAGGTTCATATTTAGTAGTTTCTTCCTAAAATTTCTTTTATCAAGTTTTTTACCCAAGATAACTTCGTAAAGTTTTTGAAGTTGAGGTAATGTGAATTTCTCTGGTAAAAGCTCAAAACCTATCGGTCGGTACATAACTCTTGTTCGTAATTTACTCAAGGATAGTTCAATTATATCTTTATGATCAAAGGGAAGACGGGGAAGTTCATTTAATTTGAACCATTTTACTGCAGTAGTGTCTACCCCGGGCGTTAACGAATAAAATTCAGGACTAACTAGCGCAAAGTGCGCAATTGTGAATACACGCCACGTTGGGTATCTATGAACTTTATCAAAGATAGCCACTTCTTCTAAGTAGATACCTTTTACTCCTGTAGTCTCATATAAGATTCTTTCGGTTGCATGTTCAATTAGCTCACTCTTTTTGATAAATCCTCCGGGTAATGCCCACTGACCTTTCGAAGGATTAATCGCACGTTTGACAAGAAGAACTTCAAGGCATTGTTTTTCAAACCCAAAGATTACACAATCGATAGAAATGTTCTTAATTATTTCTTTAAGTATATGAGACATTTGTTGACCATGGTTGTGAATATATATTAAGTATTTAAAATAAATATAGATCATCTGTAAAACAAAAAATATATTAATTTTTAAATTAGTTTTTTAAATTGAAAAGTGTATATTATACACTATATATTTTAATGACTTTGGAAGTGAGGAAATATTTTTTATAAAAAACAATTTTTAGAACTTCATATAAGTAAAACTAATGTGCGTGGAAATTAAAAAATAATAATATGATTACTATAGGCTATGATATCGGCAGCTCCTCCGTTAAAGCAGCTTTGTATGATGCCGGTTCCGGCAAAGCGCTTTTACATAGTTTTTATCCAAAAAATGAAATGAAGATTGATTCGCTTAAACCGGGCTGGGCGGAACAAGATCCGGAAACTTGGTGGGAAGCTGTAAAAATCATAACCCGGGAATTACTGTCTGATTCAAGAGTATCTGCAAAGGATATCCAGGCGATCGGAATTACTTATCAAATGCACGGCTTGGTTTTAGTTGATAAAAATCAGAATAGCTTAAGACCTTCAATTATTTGGTGCGATAGTAGAGCAGTCGAAACCGGCAATAATGCTTTTAAACAGATCGGTGAAAAAAAATGTCTTCAACATGTTCTTAATTCTCCCGGAAATTTTACCGCTTCAAAATTACGATGGGTTATAGAAAACGAACCAAAGGTTTTTGATAAAGTTTATAAATTTATGCTGCCTGGTGATTTCATTGCTATGAAATTATCGGGAGAAATTACTACTACACCCCAGGGACTATCGGAAGGTATTCTCTGGGATTTTGAATCTGACGAGCCTGCTAAATTAATAATGAATCATTACAATATTGATGAATCCCTAATCCCAAAAATTGTTCCGGGATTTGGATTCCAATGTTCTCTTTCAAAATTGGCAGCAGCCGAAATCGGTCTGAAAGAAGGAACGCCAATAACATATAGAGCGGGTGATCAGCCTAACAATGCTTTCTCATTAAATGTATTACAGCCCGGTGAAATAGCTTCCACTGCAGGAACATCAGGCGTCGTATACGGTGTAAGCGAAAAAATCAAGTTTGATACAGAAGGAAGGGTGAACACTTTTACTCATGTTAATCATACTAAAGAATTAAAAAGATTGGGGATTCTTCTTTGCATAAACGGAACCGGAATTTCAAATAGTTGGATAAGAAAAATGTTGTTCGATTCTTCTGTTTCTTATGAAGAGATAAATCATCTTGCGGATGTAATTAAAATCGGTTCCGGTGACATAACTTTTCTTCCTTTCGGCAACGGCGCGGAAAGGATGCTTTCAAATAAGGAATTAGGTTCTTCTTTTTCAGGACTGAATTTTAATATTCACAACAAAAAACATTTAGTTCGCTCTGTTGTAGAAGGAGTCGCATTTTCTTTCTATTACGGTATAAATATTATGAAAGAACTTTCCGTAAATCCAAAAGTAATCCGTGCGGGAATGGCTAACATGTACTTAAGTAAAATTTTTAGAGATACAATTTCCACTCTTAGCGGAGCCGTTATCCAGCTTTATAATACAGACGGTTCTTTAGGCGCAGCAAGAGCAGCAGCTTACGGCGCTGGTTTTTATGCATCTTTTAATGAGGCATTCAAAGGATTGGAATGTTTAATGACAGTTGAACCTGATATTCAGAATAAAGATCAATATTTATCGGCATATAATAATTGGTTAAGAGAATTACAAACTAAATTAAATAATCAAGGTGCACAAAATGAAGCTTAAACTAACTCTTGGAGATAATGAATATTTTAAAGGGATTGATCAAATAAAGTATGAAGGGAAGGATTCCTGGAACACATTGGCTTTTAAATGGTATGATGCGGATAAAGTTGTAGCCGGTAAAACAATGCAGGAATATCTTAGATTTGCAACTGCATACTGGCATTCGTTCTGCAATATCGGTGGCGATCCATTTGGACCGGGAACAAAAAATTATCAGTGGAACAACTCTGATGATTCTGTGAAAAAAGCAAAAGCAAAAATGGATGCGGCGTTTGAATTCATTACAAAAATAGGTACTCCGTTTTATTGCTTCCATGATTTCGATATTATCGATGAAGGTTCGTCAATTGCTGAATCCGATAAGCGTATAAATATTATGGTTGAATATGCAAAAGAAAAACAAGCGGCTTCCGGTGTTAAATTACTTTGGGGAACATCTAATCTTTTTTCTAATCCCCGCTATATGAACGGCGCCGCCACAAATCCCGATTTTAATGTAATCGCATACGCCGGTACTCAAGTTAAACGTGCTATTGATGCAACGATTGAACTCGGCGGTGAAAATTATGTCTTCTGGGGAGGCCGTGAAGGTTATTTCTCGCTGCTCAATACCGATATGAAAAGAGAGAAGGAACATCTTGCAACTTTCTTAAAGTTGGCGCGCGACTATGCGCGGAATAAGGGATTCAAGGGAACATTCTTAATTGAACCGAAACCTATGGAGCCGACTAAACATCAATATGATTTTGATACGGAAACAGTTATCGGTTTTCTGAATAAACACGGTTTGGAAAATGACTTTAAACTTAACATTGAAGTAAACCATGCTGCGCTTGCCGGTCATACTTTTCAGCATGAACTGCAGGCTGCGGCTGATTCAGGCTTACTTGGCAGCATTGACGCAAACCGAGGTGATTATCAGAACGGATGGGACACCGATCAGTTTCCGGTTAATGTTTATGAAACTGTCGAAGCGATGCTTGTTATTCTTCAAGCTGGAGGATTTAAGAACGGCGGAATAAACTTTGATGCAAAAACAAGAAGAAACTCGACTGATCCGGAAGATATTTTCATCGCTCATATTTCCGGTATGGATACTTTTGCCCGTGCTTTGATCATTGCTGATAAAGTGTTAAATGAATCTGATTACCGGAAGCTAAGAAATAATAGATACTCTTCTTTTGATAAAGGTGCAGGAGCCGACTTTGAAAAAGGCAAAATGTCTTTGAATGATCTAAGAATGCATGCTGAAAAAACCGGCGAACCATTGCAAATAAGCGGCAAACAGGAATTATATGAAGCGATTCTCAATCAAATGATTTAATTTTTAATTGAAATATAATAAAGATTTGGAAATTCATTGGAGAAATTAGAAATGAAAAAAATTAGTATCCTATCATGCGTTTTATTTAGCGGATTAATTTTATTAATGTCCTTTTCCGGATGTGGGAAAAAGAAAAACTTGGATCCAAGCGGTATAAAGGTTGGACTTTTAATGGACACTTATGATCTTGACAGGTGGAAGCGCGATGCGGATTTCTTTACAAATAAATCGGATTCTCTCGGCATGCAGGTCTTAAGAGCAGTTGCAGATGGAGATCAAGATAGGCAGAATAAGCAGGCAGATGATTTTCTGACACAAGGTGCAAATGTTCTTGTTGTCATTTCTCAAAATCTAAAAACTGCCGGAAGAATCATCAGAAGCGCGCATGAAAAAAATGTTCCTGTTATTGCTTACGATAGATTAATTCTTAACAGCGATGTTGATGTTTATATTACATTTGACAATGAAAAGGTAGGATACCTTCAGGCAAAAGGTATCCTCGAAAAAGTTCCCACTGGAAATTATATACTTCTGGGCGGAGCTGCTTCCGATAATAATGCAAAATTGGTGAGAGCTGGTCAGATGAGAGCTATTACTGAATATGAAAAGAAAACCGGTAAAAAAATTAATATTCTCGCCGATCCGTTTCTTGATAATTGGGATCGGGATGAAGCAAGAAGAAAGATAAGCAATCTACTTACAAAGTTTAAAGCTGAAGGTAAAA
>JAJYCM010000010.1 GCA_021778375.1 Bacteroidota bacterium | reverse complement strand
AATAATTACCCAATCTTCAATTGTCACATGGCCAGCAATTTGAACTCCATTAGCGAGGATACAATTGTCGCCTACTGTGCTATCGTGAGCGACGTGTGAGTAAGCCATAAGCAAACAATTTTTGCCCACTCTTGAGAAACCGGTTTCCTTGGTACCCCTATGAAGAGTAACAAATTCATGGATAACAGTGTCGTCATCAACAATAAAAAGAGTTTCTTCATTCCCAAATTTTAGATCCTGTGGTGTATGTGCAATCGAGGCAGATTGATGAATCTTAACGCGATTGCCAATTCTTGCGCCGTTGTAAATAACTGCGTGAGGTCCTATTATGCAATCATTTCCAATTTCTACATTATCTTCTATAATTACGTACGGAGCAACCGAAATATTGTCTCCAAGAAGTGCTTTTTTACTTACAATTGCAGTAGGATGAATATTTGTCATTATCTTTTATTATTATTTTTTTAAGGATTAGTAGTACTCTGTTCTCGGTCAACAATGCCTGTCATAAATTCAGCTTCTGCTACTAGCATTTCGTTCACATAAGTTTTTCCAGCCATCATCACTACTTTATTTTTCTTATTAGTCAAAATAATTTCCATATAAAGCTGATCACCCGGAACAACTGGTTTTCTAAATTTTGCATTATTTATTTGCATAAACATTACGAGTTTTTTTTCTGGTTCGGGAAAAGCATTTAGCAGAAGGACTCCACCGGTTTGCGCCATTGCTTCAATAATTAAGACACCTGGCATTACAGGCTGTCCTGGAAAATGCCCCTGGAAAAATGGTTCATTTATTGATACAGATTTTATTCCAATAACTTTTTTATCGACTTCAAGATGAACAATTTTATCAACAAGAAGGAATGGGTAACGGTGCGGTAGAATTCTTTGAATTGCATTCACATCAAACACAACTCCTTCTTTTTTAACAAATTGATATTTTTTAACAAGCTTTTTCTGCTGATACAATTTTCTAATTTGTTTGGCGAATTCAACATTGGCTTTATGACCTGGTCTGGCAGCAAGAATTTGTGCTTTAACCGGGACACCAATCAAGGCAAGATCACCCAAAAGGTCTAACAATTTATGACGTACAGGTTCGTTTTTAAATCTTAACTGTTTATTGTTTAAAATTCCGTTAGTACCGATTGTGACATTTTCATATATGCCAAGTTTTTTTCTTAAACCTTCCAACTCAAGTTCATCAGAATTCCGGTCTACAATTACCACAGCATTGTCAATATCTCCGCCCTTAATCAATCCAGCATCAGCTAGTTGCTCAACTTCACTGAGGAAGCAGAATGTTCTTGCCGGAGCAAACTCTGTTATGAATTCTTTTTCCAAGTCAAATAAACCAGTATGCTGACTACCTAAGGCAGGGTTTTGGTAATCAACCATGACTGTAGCGCGATAACTATCCAGAGGAAGAGCAACTATATCAATTTGATTTTCTTCATTATGGTAAGTTACTGTTTGGTCAATTATCAAATAATCTTTTGGTGCTTCTTGCTGAACAAAATCAGCCTTCAGAAGCTGTTCTACATAAGGCATGGCACTTCCGTCGCCTACCGGAGGTTCAATTCCGTCAAGTTCGATGATTAAATTGTCTATCTGAAGTCCAACAACAGCCGCAAGAACATGCTCTACCGTGTGAACTTTTGCTTCACCTATTCCTAAAGTCGTACCGCGAGAAACGTCAACAACGTTATCGGCAATTGCATGAATTTCAGGCGCACCGCCTAAATCTACCCTTACAAATTTAATCCCATAGTTTACCGGCGCAGGCTTAAAAGTCATAGTGCAAGAAGTGCCGGTGTGCAAACCAATCCCAGACATAGATACGGAACTAGCGATAGTTCTTTGTAGTTCTAACATTAATTAAATCCGATATAGTGAATAAGATAATTTAGAAATATAAGTAAATTCATTTTCAAAATAGCAAGACAAGATTTGAAATACAATAAAAATGATTTTGTGAAGTGAGCGAAATAAAATTTTTAATTTTCTTTTAGTTTTCGAATTTCTTCCGTTAAATTTTGAATTTGTATTTCAAGCTGTTTTAATTTTTCAGCATAGCCCGGAAGATTTCGAATATGGGCTTCAAGTTTGATAGAGGTTTTAAATTCCTTAGCCGGCGTTCCATAATATTGCCCCGGTTTGGTTATTGATTTTGAGATCCCAGACTTAGCCATAATTATAACGTGATCTGCAATTTCAATGTGTCCGACAATCCCAACTTGACCGGCAATGATATTGTGGCTTCCGATTTTTGTACTTCCAGAAATTCCAGTAAGTGCAGAAATAACCGTGTCTTCACCTACAACAACGTTATGGGCAATTTGGACAAGATTGTCTATCTTAACGCCTCGCCTTATAATAGTAGCGCCAAGTTCAGCTCTATCCACCGAAACATTTGAGCCAAGTTCTACGTCATCTTCAATTATTACGATACCAATTTGAGGAATTTTTTGATAAGCTCCTTTTTCATCGGTAAAAAATCCAAAGCCATCTGAGCCAATTACAGTACTGGGATTGATTAGAACGCGTTTTCCTATTTTACATTTTTCACGAATACTAACATTTTGAAAGATTATTGAATCGTCGCCAATTTCAACATCCTCAAGCAAAACTGTATTATGAAAAAGCTTAGTGTTTTTTCCTATTTTACATCCGGCGGAAACGACAACATTTTTCCCGATTGCAGAATTTTCACCGATTTTGGCTGATGGGTGTATATAAGCCGATTCATCAATGCCTTCTAAAGAATATTTAGGTGAGAAATAATGAATTAATATTTTTGCAAAAGCCTTGTTAGGATCATTAACTTCGATATAAGAGAGATCGGATCTTGATTTATTAAAACCAGGATTAACAAGTATTGCCGATGCTTTTGTAGTAGGAAAATATTTTTCATAGCTTGAAAGATAAAGGAAAGTAAGATCACCTTGCTGGGCTTCTTCGATTTTCGCAAGGTTGTTAATAATTAGATTTTTATCACCGACTAAATTTCCACCGATTATTTCTGCTACATCGGATAATTTAAAGCTCATTAAATTCAGCTCATATTTTATTGAAGTTTAAGCAAATCCATGACTTGAGGAGTAATATCGTACTTATCCTTCGCATAAAGGATGGAAATACTAGCGCTCCGGTCAAAAACAAAATCAAGGTCTTCTTTTTTTGCCACTTCTTGAATAGCATTAAAAACTTTGTTCTGGACTGGTTTCATTAGTTCTTCTTGTTTTTGAAATAGTTCACCGTTTGTTCCAAACTTTTTATCTCGATAATCATTTATTTGCTTATCAAGATTCTTTATTGCTGTTTCCAGTTCAATCTTAGTTTGATCGGTCATAATTAATTTTCTTCTATCAAAGTCATCTTGTTTGACTTTTTTGGCTGATTCCATTTTGCTCAGTTCGGCTTGCCAATCGCGAATTAAGCCGTCCAGCTTAAGTTTCGCATCTTGCGCATCCGGGATTTTGCTCAGAATGGTTTTAGAATCGACATAGCCGATTTTTAACTGACCGAAAGAAATTCCCGAGAAAAATAAGAGGGAAAAAAAGAGAAAAGAAAATACTCGCGTTTTCATTTTCAACTCCGTATTTAAATTAGTTTTGGAAATAACCTATTAAAGAGTATCAAATTTAAATAACACCCTCTCACTTTTTATCATAGCAATTTAAAATATTGTCCCGATTTATTAGAAATCGAGACAATAAAAAAATAAGATAAATTTTTATTTAACAGATGTTTTCAGTTTATCCAGAACTTTATAAGTAATATCATAAGCTGGGTCAGCATATAGGAGAACAACGTCGCCCGCTTTATCGAAGACGAATTTCATTCCTTCTTCTTTAGCAACTTCCTGAATTGCTTTATATATTTTGTTTTTTACAGGAGTAAAAATTTTATCCTGTTCTTTATAGATATCACCTGTACCCTGGGCAAACTTTTCCTTTTGATAATCAAGAATACCGTTTTGTTGGGCAATAAGTATTTGCTGTGCCGATTGCTTTTTACTATCGGGCATTGTGTTTGCTTGCTTTTGGTAATTTTCAAGAGCCTGCTGGTAATCAGCTTTAAGGCTATCAAGATGTGATGACCATTTATTTGTAAGCGCATCAAGATCACCCTGAGCTTTAATTGCCTCTGGAAGTTGATTCAGAATTAATTGAGAATCAACATAACCAATTTTTTGAGCAGTTTGGGCAGATAAATAATTACTGCCGATTAAAAGAACCGTTAGGATCAAAAGAAGTTTTTTCACTATTCTTACCTCTGTGTTTTTGTTATAAGTTAATTAAAAGCCTTTACCGAATTGAAAGTGGAAAAGCCATGCCGGATCTTTTCCGTTGACAGCTTTTCTGTCGAATCCATATCCTAAGTCAAAACCAATTAGTCCAATTGGATTTATCATTATTCTTGCACCAACACCGACGGATCTTCTTAAATTAAAAAGATCGGTCGAAAGAATATCCTGAAAAACATTTCCTGCTTCCGCAAAGGCAAGCAAGAAAATCGGAACAGGGTCCTGTGTAACGGAGAATCTAAGTTCTGTTGTAAATCTCGTCATTACATTACCGCCAAGCACATTACCGTATGCATCCACGGGACCGATTGATCTATCATCATACCCGCGAAGTGGAGTTGTAGCAATAACAAGTCCGTTCCCACCCATAAAGAATTTTTCAAATGGATTAATTTTAAAATTAGTTGCATAATCAAGCTCATGGATATACCCCATATCGGCAACCGTATATAAAACAATTCTATTTGTGTTGAACAAACTCTTATACCATTCGGCTGTAAAAGAAAGTTTATAGTAATTCACATCACCGGGAAGGAAAGGGCCTCCTGACAACTCTCCATTCAAGACTACCGAGGAACCGCGAGAAGGGAAAATCGGATTGTCAATATCTTTTCTGCTTATGGTTGCACCGAGTGTATACTGATGAGTTGTTCCTTGGGCATATGTTCCCGCGCCATTGATAACATCGTTGTATTGATATCTAAACATGCCTTGAACATTGAAATAATCATCCGGCCATTTAAGTCTTCTACCAACTCTAACTGTTGCGCCGCTCTGTTGAAGGTCATAAATATATTGTTGTCTTGTATCAAAGACTTCAAACCCAAGAAGAGTGGGTGTATCCATCAGCCAGGGTTCTGTAAAACCGAGGGAAAATGTGCGATAATAATTTCCAACGCCGAATTGCCAGTTAAAGCTTAAGATTTGGCCGCCGCCAATAGAAAAAGGGTGGGCAAGAGCAAAGTTAGACAACGTAACTCCTATTGCGCCGCTAAATCCAAAACTTCCACTATAACCAACAGAAGCATTAAGATAATCGCTTGATTTTTCCAGTACATTAAACGACACGTTTACAGTGCTGTCGTTTTGAAATGATGTGCCAATTCCGTCAGGTCCATATAATTTTTCAGCATCAAAGTATTTTAAATTAGCAAGTTGTTGAATGCTCCGAAGGAGGAGGCCTTTGTTAAAATAGTCGCCCGGAATTGTAAATAATTCTCTCCGAATAACTTTATCTTCTGTTTTATCATTACCTAATATACTAACTCTTCCTACCTTAAATTGGTTTTTTTCATCTAAGCGGATTGTAACATCAATAGAATCGCCAGGAACTTTTTTCTCGTCAGTTTGCAAATTAAAAGTTAGATAACCACTATCTAGATATAAGGAAGAAACATCCGACTGGTCCTTATTTCCTTTTAGGTTCTGTTCAAATTTTTGGTAATTAAAGATATCTCCCTTTTTAAAATTCAGTCTTGCATTTAGCACATTATCAGGGAATATAGTGTTCCCTTCCCAGACAATATTTCTAATTTTGTATTGGGGACCTTCATAAAGTTTGATTAATATTTCAAGGTCTTTTTTATGATTGTAGTATATCAGCGAATCAGAAAGAATTTGAGCATCGCGATAACCATTTTTGTTATAGAAATCTACAATCAATTTTTTATCTGATTCAAATTTTTTGGGATCAAACTTATTGCCTTCCCAAAATTTCCACCAAACAGCCTCCTTAGTATCATCCATTTCTCCCCTAAGTATGCTGCCTGAAAAATCTTTATTACCAACAAATTGAATTTTTCTTACAATTACTTTTGAATTTTCCTTTATTTTGATAACGAGTAGAATTCTATCTTTAATTTTATCAATTAAATTAAGATAGGCTTGATCGTTAAGATCATATTTCACCGTGCGCTCATCGGATAATTTTTTTTCATTTCGCCACACAACATTAATGGCTTCTTTTGTAGTATCGGCAGTATAATAAACAAAATGCTCAAGATTAACCTCAGCGTTTAGATACCCATCTTTGTTATAAAGTGCTAAAATATTTTCTTTAATTCTTTGTTCTTCTTGTGGTTTTAATATTTGCCCGCGAATTAAATCTATTTTAGCTTCTATATCGCTTGTACTTTCCTCATCATTTCCGACAAGAACAAGTTTTTCAAACCGTGGATATTCTTTTACCTTAATAACTAGAAAAACGCCGTTTGAAATTTGTTTATCAATAAGAATTTCCACGTCGGAAAAAATATTAAGTGACCAAAGTTGTTTAATAGCATTCATTGTTTGATCACCAGGTATTTGAATTTCGTCTCCAATCTTCAATCCGCTGTTTGCAATAATTGTCGATGCATCGGCAGATTTATTACCCTGAACAGATATACCTAAAATCTTCAAGCTAGTGCGTGTTGTTTGCGCATATAGATTTGCCTGTCCGGCAGCTATAAGTGTTGAAATAAGGAAAAAGAAAATCAGATAAAAATATTTAAGCGATTTCTTTTGGGAGGTTTGAAACATTCTTTAAGCCTTTTTCGTTCTTGATTAGTTGTTCACTTACTCTTCCGAATCTTCTTTCTCTGGTTTGAAAGCTTTTGATGGCTTCATATAAATGTTTACGCTTAAAATCAGGCCAATAAACATCTGAAATATAAAACTCGGTGTAGGCAATTTGCCACAATAAAAAATTACTAACTCTAAACTCACCACTTGTTCTAATCAGCAGATCGGGATCAGGAATGTTTTTAGTCGTCAATTGTTTAGAAAAATATTTTTCGTCAATATCATCTAATTTAATATCGCCGTTAGAGACTGACCGTGAAATGTTTTTTACCGCCTCAAGCAATTCCCATCTTCCGCTGTAGCTAAGTGCCAGATTTAGAGTCATCCGTTTATTATTTTTAGTTTTTTCAATTGCTTCTATTAATTCTTTTTGAACTTCAACAGGCAAAGCGGTCAAAGCGCCGATAGTTGTAAGCTTAATATTGTTTTCATTTAACTCATTACATCGGTCTTTAATGCTCCGAAGAAGTAATCTCATCAATGTAGAAACTTCATCCTTTGGTCTATTCCAATTTTCAGTTGAAAAGGTAAAAAGAGTAAGATATTTTATCCCTAATTCAGCACAGGCTTCAGTAATATCTCTAACAGTGTCAACTCCACTTTTATGACCTGCTACCCTTGGTAATCCTCTTCTCCGTGCCCACCTTCCATTGCCATCCATAATTATTGCTATGTGAGTAGGAATTTCACCAGAATTTTTAAGCATATCTTGTTGTTTTGCATCAGATTCTGACTGAGTTTTACCCAAATTTATTCCTTAAAATTGAAAAAGCGTGTAAAATTAACCTTATGACAGTTTAATGTCAAGGTAAGTAAAATGATTAATTAGACTAATTTATTTTAAAAAAGTTATCTAGACTTTTAAAATTATTAAGATTGTTAGTTTTTTAAAAGGTAAAAATAAGTATGAATTTCTAGAGGGGAAAATTATAATATAAATTTCAACAAAAACAAATTCCTTAAATTTTTCTTAAGAAAAAAGTACTTTTTGATTTTTTTCGGGGACATATATATTTGTTAAAGCTTTATCTCCAATCTTGAAAATTTTAATATTTTTTCTTGCTTCAGGGGACAATAATTTTGCCATCGATTTAGCTTTTTCAAAAAATTCAGTGGGAACTCCGACAAATAATTGAACGCGTTTATTTGAATACCTTGTCTGCCTTGTTGATAAAAATGTAAGCTTTTCTATCAAGTTAGAATTTTTAAAATCCTCAGGAGTTAATGTTAACCCAATTGCATAATTTTTCCTTTGCTTGGCAATTATATCAACTTCAAAGCTGCCGATTTTATCAGGCTCAGGCAAATAAGTTCCAAACCGTCTTCTCACAGTTAAATATCCTTCTTTCCAGAATTGTTGAACCAACAGATCAACTGTTCTTCTTTTTATTAAATTAAGCATATAGAGCCTCATCAATTTTAATTTGCAACTATTGGAATTATTGGTGAAAATTTTAGATGTCTTAATATTTTAATATTTGAAATTTTATCATACTCAAATTTTTTTATTTCACTTGAGTTAAATGTTCTTCCATATATTACCTTTTTACCACTGCGTTCACGCGAAATAAAATAAGGATCAAGCATAATTTCTTTCATGCCATAAAGAAATTTAATTTTATTCCGATTACTAATTGCTGTTGAAAATATTTCTGATTTCATTCTAGTTTCCTTTCTATTTGAACCATCTAATTACGCCAGAAACTTTACCTATTATCGAAAATTCTTTGCTATCATTTACTTCTATAGGCTGGTATGAATTATTCTCCGGTAGTAGTCTAATTTTGTTATTTTTAAGTTCATACCTTTTAACTGTAGCTTCGTCATCAATCATTGCAACAATAATTTCTCCATTATTGGCTTGCTTACTCTTCTGAACTATTAAAATATCTTCTTCAAAAATACCGGCATTAATCATGCTATCACCCTTTACTTTAAGGGCAAAACAATCATCTGGTTTTTTTAAGAAAGAAGAGTCAATAACAATGTTTCCTTCAATATTTTCCGTCGCAAGCATTGGAACGCCTGCAGCTACACGTCCAACAATAGGAATTTCTATAGACACTCTTTCGCTGCGGAATGAAAATTCCTTTCCAGTCTCTTGATTTCCATTTTGATGAAGAAGTGTTATTCCACGGCTTGCGAATCCTTCAATTTTCAGGTATCCCTTTTTCACAAGTGCATCTAAATGTCTTTTTACTCCAAAAGTCGATGCAATTTCAAACTTTTTGCCGATTTCTCTCAAAGTCGGAGGATAACCATTAGATTCGAGAAACTGTTCTATAAAACTTAATATTTCTTCTTGACGATCTGTTAGCTGTTTTTTCATAATAGTACTCTTTTGTTCACTACAAACATAGTAAACTTATGGACACTAGTCAATATCTATTTGATGTTATTGTGTAAAATATCACATAGGAATCTTAATGGCAGTATGTTTGAATGGGAATAAAAAAGGCATCTATAAATTTAGATGCCTTAATTGGAGGAGATAAAATATTCTTCTAAACTTCAACTTCCTTATTGCTCACGTGGGTAAGCCAATGATGTTTATCTGGAATTCTTCCGTAGTGGATCGAAGTCAGTTCTTTAAATAATTTCAAATCTAATTCTCCTGCTTCACCGTGGTTCAATTCCATCTCGAACCCTTTATAGTTTAATAGACCTACTGAAGAAATTATTGCTGCCGTACCGGTTCCAAAGACACCTATTAGATTTCCGTTTTTAAATTCTGTAACAACTTCATCAATACTAATTAGTCTTTCTGTAATATTCATGCCCCAGTCTTTTAATATTTGGATTACAGAATCTCTTGTTACTCCGGGAAGTATACTCCCTGTCAATTTAGGTGTTGCTATTTCATTTTTAAAGACGATAAAAATATTCATTGTCCCAACTTCTTCAATATATTTTTGCTCAATGCCATCGAGCCAAAGAACTTGGGTAAAACCTTTTTTTCTTGCTTCTTCACTTGCTAACAAACTTGCGGCATAATTAGCAGGAGTTTTGCAAGCTCCAAGTCCTTTCCTAACGGCACGCACATAGTCGTCTTGTGCTAAAATTTTCACTGGTTTGAATCCTTCGGGATAATAAGCTCCAACCGGTGAAAGAATAATTATAAGTTTATAATTTGAGGAAGGTTTAACTCCCAAAAAGGGATCGCTGCCAAATATTAAGGGGCGAATATAAAGCGATTCTCCATTGTTTGTCGGGATCCAATCTTTTTCAACAGAGACCAATTCAGTCATTGCGTGCAGTAAAAACCGGGGATCTACTTCCGGGATACATACTCTTTTTGCTGAATTATTTAAACGCTCAATATGTTTCTCCGGGCGAAAAATAACTACATCGCCAGTTTCAGTTTTAAATGCTTTAAGTCCTTCAAAAATACCTTGTCCGTAATGCAGAAACATTGTTGCAGGATGCAATGAAAGATTTTCAAGAGGCTTTATAGCTGGGTTATGCCAGCCATTTTCAGGAGTGTAGTCCATTTCAAAAGCATAATTGGTAAAGGATTTACCGAAGCCAAGATTTATGGGAAAATTTACAGGATTAAATTTTTCCGATAATTCAAATTTTATTTTTTCCATTTTATATACCTTCGTTTAAAAAACTTCAATACATATTACAAAAAATTATTGAATATTTAAAATAAAAATGTTCGTTGCAGGTGGAAACTTGACATGGGAAAGATTCATTAAGGAAGAAGGACTTAATGAGCCTTAGTTTAGAAAAAGAACATCCACAAGAAATAATCCAAGATTAAAATTAATGCAGCAGATAAGACAAAAGATCTTATGGTGGAAAGACCGACACCCTCGGCTCCGCCTTCTGTTCTGAATCCGATATGGCAACCTAAAAGTGACGTTACTCCGCCGAATACAACAGTTTTAAAAAGTCCTGAAATTAAATCGGACATT
Source organism: Bacteroidota bacterium (assembly GCA_021778375.1). Classification (GTDB taxonomy): domain Bacteria; phylum Bacteroidota; class Ignavibacteria; order Ignavibacteriales; family Ignavibacteriaceae; genus FEN-1297. Next base: position 13,569 of record JAJYCM010000010.1, on the reverse strand, counting down.
ACAAAAAATCTTTTTACTGAGAGAAAGAAAACCGCAAAGGAAACTCCTAAAAAATAATTGGAGACAATATAAGCACCAAAAACTGCAATAGTATCAGCAAAAATGACAAGTAGCGGCATTGTTAAAATTGATGATATAAATCTTGGCATAGCAAGATATCGTACCGGATTAATTGCCATTGTTTCCAAGGCATCTATTTGCTCGGTAACTTTCATAGTACCTAGTTCTGCAGCAATTGAAGCGCCAACGCGTCCGGCAATTACAATTCCGGTTAATACTGGGCCCAATTCCGTAATAATTGCGCGACTTGTTGATCCTCCCAGGAATGACAAAGGAGCTATTCCTTTTAATTGATAAGCAGCCTGCCATGCTGCCACAGCTCCGGTGAAAATTGCTATTATTGAAACAAGCGGAAGTGAGTTAACACCTATGTGTTCCATCTGGAATAGGATTAGTTTTTTGCTTTTAGGGATAGTAGAAAAACTTTTTATAATCTCTACCAATAGATTAGTAACTTGTCCAATTTCTTGAACAAAATTCAAAATCTTTCTTCCGAGCCTTTGAAAAATATCTATCAATTTACGTGAGGTTTATGAATTTATAAATTTATTAGAAATACATTTTAAAGATACGAGTTCTTTTAATATTAAATTGAAAGCCTAACTTGTTTTTTTTATCTTTGTAGCCACCAAATCCATTAAAGATTGCGGAACATTATTTTTCAATGCATGCCTTGTGGATTAAAAAAAATAAAAAACAATAACAATTTAACTTATTTCAATCTCTTTTGAAATGATTACTAATTAATTTAACCTATGGAAAGAAATGTCATGACCACTAATATAAAATTAATAAGTTGGGTAAAGGAGATGGCTGAATTATGCAAACCAGATTCAGTCTACTGGTGCAATGGTTCGGATGAAGAATTTAAACAGATGACAAATGGATTAATTGGCAATGGTACTTTTATAAAATTGAACGAATCGAAAAGACCAAATAGTTTTTACTGCCACTCAGATCCCAGCGATGTTGCCCGGGTTGAAGATAGAACTTTCATTTGTTCTAACAAAGAAGAGGATGCCGGACCGACTAACAATTGGGTTGCCCCAACAGAAATGAAAGAACTTTTATTAAAGAAATTCGACGGATCGATGATTGGAAGGACAATGTATGTTATTCCTTATAGCATGGGACCGCTTGGTTCTGATATTTCACAAATTGGTATTGAGTTAACGGATTCAAGGTATGTCGTTTGCAATATGAAAATCATGACAAGAATGGGGAGCTTTGTTCTTGATATTTTAGGAAACGGTGATTTTGTTCATTGCTTGCATTCGGTGGGAGCACCATTAAAGGATGGGGAAAAGGATTCTTATTGGCCATGTAATCCCGAAAAATATATTGTTCATTTCCCAGAAGAAAAAACCATTTGGTCTTTTGGAAGCGGGTATGGAGGCAATGCACTTTTAGGTAAGAAATGTTTTGCACTTAGAATAGCTTCAAACATGGCTCGAGAAGAAGGTTGGCTAGCAGAACATATGCTTATTGTTGGAATAACCTCACCCGAAGGTGAAAAAAAATATATTGCAGCAGCTTTTCCAAGCGCTTGCGGAAAAACAAATTTAGCGATGCTTACCCCTACACTCCCCGGATGGAAAGTGGAAACAATTGGCGATGATATTGCATGGATGAAATTTGGAGATGACGGAAGATTGTATGCCATTAATCCTGAAGCAGGGTTTTTCGGTGTTGCTCCAGGAACTTCTATGGATACAAATCCGAACGCAATATTGTCGATGAATAAAAATTCAATCTTTACGAATGTAGCACTAACTCCGGACGGTGATGTTTGGTGGGAAGGCATGACAGATCATCAGGAACCGGAGAAACTGGTTAACTGGCTTGGTAATGATTGGACGCCAGGTTCAAAAGAAAATGCTGCTCATCCAAATGCACGTTTTACTTCCCCTGCAAGTCAGTGCCCCGTAATTGATCCAGCCTGGGAAAGTCCTAGAGGTGTGCCTATTTCTGCAATTCTTTTTGGAGGAAGACGCGCGAAGGTTGTTCCATTAGTTTATGAAGCATTAAATTGGCAACACGGAATTTTTATGGGTTCGATTGTGTCATCAGAAACTACTGCTGCCGCTACTGGTAAGGTTGGCAAAGTTCGACACGATCCATTCGCAATGCTTCCTTTTTGCGGTTACAATATGGGCGATTATTTTGCGCATTGGCTAAAAATAGGTAACAAAGCTGAAGTTAGTAAATTGCCTAAAATATTTTTTATCAACTGGTTTAGAAAAGACGATAACGGGGAATTCCTTTGGCCGGGTTACGGTGAAAACATTCGTGTATTAAAATGGATATTTGACAGGACAAACGATAAAGATTCTGCCATAAAAACGCCTATTGGTTATTTACCTAAGCTAGATTCCATAGATATCAGTGATATGGATTTCCCGATTGATAATTTAAAGGAATTGCTAAGAATCGATAGTGAACTTTGGTTGGAAGATGCTAAAGATATTAGAGAGTTCTATTCAATATTCGGGGAAAAACTTCCGAATGAATTGCTAAAAGAAGTTGAAATGCTTGAAGATAGATTAAAATCTTAGTACGTTTAACCTCAATTTTGATTTTGGCTTAAGCTCAAGGGATATGGAAAATGGAATGAGAGTGTGACAATTTTGTCACACTATTTTTTCAGTAGTATTTAGATAAGATGATGAGGCTTCGTGGAGGCTTGTCATATGCCTAGCAGGAATGGGGAAATTATAGGTAAAAAGGACTAGGGTGTGACAAAATTGGCAAAGTGCGCAATAGTAAGGGATTTCTTCTGCCTTCGGCGAAGCTATTGCGGACAGTCCAATATGTTGAGGCAGTCAGGTAAAGATTTTAGTTTTATTATATAATATTTGGGGTGTGAAAATCACAAATAAAATTTTGATTTTAGACCAGTGATTGATTTTCATAAAGTGGTCGAAATGATACACTTTTATATCTTCAATAATAAATTGATAACCTGCATATAGGGATATTATGTCAGCGGTTCGATACAATAGCGCTGGTCATAATTACTTATTATTCAATCGCTTGCCAAGATATTGTTAGTAAATTTCGACACATAAACGACCCTTCAATTTTTATAGAATTCTTTAGCATTATATTTGATACTTTCCATAAGACTTTAATCAATTAAAGGATATATGGTTAATTTTCCAGAAGATACAAGAATTACTAACCGGGATGAATTTCTTTCGAAATTTTTAATTCAAGCGCCCATTGGAATTATTACATTCACAAAAGAGTGGAAGGTGGATTTTATTAATGAAAATTTCATTAAATACGCATTGATTTATGAGTTTGAGCATCAATCTATTCTTGGAAAAAATATTTTCGACATTGATATCTTCCCCGGTTTGGAGATAAAGAATGATCTTCTGAGCCTTCAAGAAAAAATATCGTTTGAGAAGGAAGTAAAATCTTTTACTACACTCGACAGTAAAAAAATATCTGTGATTTTAAAAGGATCACCGATTTTTCATAAAGATATTTTCGTTGGTGGTGTATTAATTATTGAAGATATAAAATTCAAACCTGATAAGCCGTCCGATTTACATTTTGAGCATCTTGAAAATATCCTGAATAAGATTTGCGACTTTATTTTTATCGCCGATACAGAAGGCAAGATTAAATATTCTTACGGGAAAGAAGTTGAGTCGCTAGTTGACTCAAGGAAAATTCATCAGAATAGTTATGTAAATTCGCTTTTATCGGACAATACCAGGGAGAACTTTAATGATGCAATAAGTCTTTCCGTGAAAGATGCAAAAACTATTAAAATAAATATAGAGCTAAGCTTTCAAAACAATATTTCCCTTTATCAATGCCGCATTGAGCCACTTCTAAATTGGAGGGGGCAGGTGCTATTAGTTTTTATTTTCTTTTTTGATATAACTGAAGCCGAAAGCGAAATAAAGATTCTTAGTGACGAAATATCAGAGCTAAGACAATATCAATTTATAACGGAAACTGTAACAGACGCTATCTTTGCAATTGACACGAATGGGAATATTTCCTTTTGGAACAAGGCGTCGGAGTCGTTATTCGGTTATACACGCAGTGAAGTTTACGGAAAATTCTTAGGTAAAATTTTAGATGTTTTCGATCAGAATTATTTAAATGTATTAAAGGAACAATTAAAAACTTTAGGCTTTTGGAAAGTAAACTTAACAGTTTATAAAAAGAACGGTGACAAAGAGATTGTTGAAGCAAAATTTTCTAATTCAAAAGAGAACAGCAATTACATAATTGTCCTTTGTACTGATGTTACCGAAAGAACTTTGATTGAACAGCGGCTTCGAGCATCTGAAGAAGAATATAAAAATATTCTTGATTCCACATCCAATCTTATTTGCAGTTTAGATTTGAATGGCAAAATAATTTTTGCAAACCCGAAATTCATTTCAACTCTTATATACGCAGAGAAGGAAATTCTAGGTAAGAACATAAAAGAAATTATCGATCCTGAATTCTTAAGATCTAATGAATTTGATCTAAAATTTTCAGGTAAAGAGAAGCATTTAACTTTTGAAATTCCATTCGTTTCCAAATTTGGAGGGAAGGTAATTCTGGAAGCTGATTTCATGCCCATCTATCAAAATAATTTAATAAAATCAATCGGCGGAATATTTAAAAATATTTCTTTTGAGAAAAACATTAGCCGGGAATTAGATGTTTTTAAGTCCTCTTATCAAGCTTTTCAAGATGGGGTAGCTATCGAATGCGACAGGAAAATAACTTTAGCTAATAATGCATTTGCGGAAATTTTTGGTTATAAAAATGAGCATGATATTCTAAATAAAGATTTTTCTGATTTTGTTGCCGAAAACGATATTCAAAAAATTTCAGGTTATTTTGATTTGATCGATATGGATAAAGATTATCCTACAAGATTTGAATTTCTTGGCAAAAGGAAAGGCAATGGTTTTTTCTTTGCGGAAGTAACAATTGGAACTTTTAAAACCGATAAGAAGACTTTTATAGTAACAGTAGTTCGTGATGTAACGGAAAGAAAAAGATCTCAGCAAATAATCAAAGAGTCGGAAGAAAAATACCGGAACATTACAGAGAACATTGATGATTTTCTTTTTACTTACGAGAGAATTGGAAACATAATCCGCCCGATTTTTTACACTTCTTCGGTGGAAAGAGTTACCGGATATACTCAATCTGATTTTCTTAGCGATTCTAGATTGTTTATTAAAATTATTTATCCGGATGATTTTCCTTCGCTTAGGAAAAAAATAAAAAACTTTATTTCTAGTAAAATTCAGCTTACAAGCGAATTTGAATTTAGGATTATTAATAAACACGGTAATATTGTTTGGATAAGGACAAAAATTACTTTGGCTCGCGATAGCGCTGGCAAAGCTCAAAAATTTTACGGTTTGGTTAGCGATATAACTTTACGTAAAAAGGCTGAAGAAGAACTTCACAAAACAACCGAAAATTTGGTAAAGCTAAATGAAACGAAAGACCGTTTCATTTCAATTATTTCTCACGATCTTCGCACGCCGTTCAGTTCTATACTTGGCTTTACTGATTTACTTTTAAGTGATAATGACTTAAATCAGACAGAAAAGAGGCAATATGTTGAATTTATCCGAGAGTCATCCAAATCAATGCTATCGCTTGTAAACTCATTGTTGGATTGGACCAGGCTTCAAACAGGACGAATTCGTTTTGAGCCTGAAAGAATTGAATCGACTGAAATTATCGAAAATTCTTTTAACGCTTTGTCAGGAGTTGCTTTTCAAAAAAAGATTCAGCTTGTTTCAAATGTTCAAGAGAATACCTTCATTTTTGTAGACAAAGATTTAATTTTTCAGGTATTTAATAACCTAATCTCAAATGCAATAAAATTTACTCATGAAAACGGTACCATTGCAATTTCAAGTTCACCTACATCACGGGCGAGATTCATCCAATTCTCTGTTAAAGATAATGGTATAGGAATTAAGGCAGAAAACCTAGATAAGTTGTTTAATATTGATTCAAAATTTACTTCGGAAGGAACTTCCGGTGAAAAAGGCACCGGGTTAGGGTTATCCCTTGTAAGAGAAATTATTGAAAAGCATGGGGGTACAATTTGGGTTGAAAGCATTGAAAACAGCGGATCAGATTTTAATTTCACTCTTCCTATTGCCTCTGCAAATATACTTCTCGTTGACGATAGTAAAACAGACCGGTTGCTATATTCAAAAATTTTAAAGAATATAACTCCGGATTATAATATCGAGGTAGCATCAAATGGAAAAGAAGCTCTCGAAATAATTTTGAATCATCCACCCGCACTAGTAATTACAGACCATATTATGCCGGAAATGAACGGCTACCAACTAATAGTTGAATTGAAAAAGTCTGAAATTAAAGGAAAGCCTCCCGTAATAATTTTAAGCAGCGAGCTTGACAGGCACTCTATTCAGGATTATTCTGATCTCGGGATAGAATATGTTTTTCAAAAGCCGGTAAATTTAAGCAACTTTAAACAGGCCGTTGAAAAATCTCTACGTAAAGGTTTGCTAAGTTAAGCCGGTAAGAATATAAAAAATGATGAGCCCGGGTTATTTTTATTTCCTAATCTTGATGGACTAATTGCTTCAATTTTACCGCCGTGCCTTTCAATTACATGTTTCACTACCGATAGACCAAGCCCGCTTCCCTCATAATTTTTACTTTTTATATTTGAAGCACGAAAAAAATCATTAAAGATTTTCGGAAGTTCATTTCTGGGAATACCTATTCCGTCATCACAAAATTCTAATTTTATTCCGGAATTATTATTGGAAAGTATAATTTGGATTTTTCCATTTTGACTTACATATTTTATCGCATTACTAAGCAAGTTAGAAAATGCAATTTCCAAAAGGAATTTATCTCCAGTAATTTCCGAAAACAATTTCCTATTGTCTAAAAAATCTAGTCTAATATTTTTAAAGTTAATCGCATCTTGAAAATTATTTATTAAAGACTGAACTAATTTTTTAATCTCAATTTTTCCAACCGAAATTTCATCCAATAAACGAAGTTTCGATACTTTTAAAACATCGTTGACCATATTTATCGCTTCATCAGAGCGGGCACGTGCACGAATTAATTTTTCCTCTACTTTTTTATCTACTGGGCCAAGAAATTTTTGTAAAATTACATCAAGATAGGAATGAACCGCTACCAGAGGTGATTTAATTTCGTGTACTAAACCTATTACATAATTTTGTTTTTCCACCTCGGCAAGATTTAATTTATCTATCGACTCAACTAACTGCTGTTCCATTTTATATAATTGGTTTGCAATTGTGTTTGCAAGAACGACACTCATAATCATGACGAATGAAAAAATAGCATCATAAACTATTACAAACTTTAAGTTATTGTAAAGGGGTACTTTCAAAAATCCGATTATTGCCTGATGCTGAATTAAGCCAAAATATTCACCAAAAGTTAAAGCAATAAAATAGAAAATTACTGCAACAGCTATCGAGTTAATAATGAAGCCAGGAAGAATTAGACTTCCGATAATCATATGAAAAATGAAGAGCATGAAAAGGGGTGTTTCGATCCCGCCTGTATAGTAGACTATCAATCCAAGAGCAATCAAATCAAGAAACATTTGGACTAAGGAAAAATGGAGGGGATTAAATTTTTCAGGGTCACACTTTATTGATTTTATTTTGAGATGAAGTATCAAATTATAAACTTGGATCATAATAGTGATTACTATCAGCGCTGTACTCTGAGTATTAGAAAATTTTAAGCCAAGCGAGAACTCAGCGAGAAATAAAAACAAGAGAAGCATGATTACCGCGCCATAACGCAATTTAATAAACCAGAGGTTGCGCCTCTGAATCGCATCCCAGAATGCATCAAAATGTTGAGCCCATGCGGGAATTAAGTTGATCATGCTTCTCCTAATTTTTTAAACGTATGTTAATCTATTAAAGAATCATGAAATATATTTACCTCTTTTAGTATAATGAGTGTGAAGAAGTTTATGAGAAAGCTCTCCACACGGTCCATCGGTCAAGAAATTTTCATAAATGTATTTTATGTGAACATTCTCGTGCGATTTTCTAACCGGCAAACCCTCCTCTTCTTCATAAATTGCTTGCGCTCTTTTTCTTCTGATTTCTTCGGATGTAGGAATTGGCTGTCCGCCGCCGCCAAGACAACCGCCGGGACATGCCATAATTTCTACAAAGTGAACATCGCTCAATTCACCGCGCTGTAACATCTCCATAACTTTCTTTGCATTTGCTGTTCCGTGCGCAACTATAAATTTTAACTCTACCCCCTCTAAAAAGTTATTGCTTTCAACGCAATTTTCCAATTTTATAGAAGCCTGCTTTATTCCTTCAAAACCACGGCATGATTCAATGCGAAGATTTTCAAATGGTACTTCCCTGCCGGTAACAAGTTCATAAACTGTCCTTAAAGCCGCTTCCATTACACCACCGGTTGCTCCAAAAATTAGTCCTGCACCGGAAGCGTTACCAAAAGGTTCGTCAAAATTCGACTTAGGCATTTCAGGGAGATGGATCCCTGCTTCGCGAATCATCTTTGCCATTTCTCTTGTAGTCAATCCGTAATCAACATCTTTGAAACCGGAGGCGTTCATTTCGGGACGGTTACATTCAAATTTTTTTGCGGCACAAGGCATCAATGCAACAGTAATTATATCAGCCGGATCAATTTTGCTTTCCTTTGCATAAAAAGTTTTTATCACAGCTCCAAACATCTGTTGCGGAGATTTTGCAGATGAAAGATAATCCAAATATTCAGGATAAAAATGTTCGATAAACTTTATCCATCCGGGCGAACATGACGTAAACTGGGGAAGCCTTACGGAACTATCTTTTTCAACCACAGCTTTTTTCAATCGTCTTAAAAGCTCCGTTCCTTCTTCCATTATAGTTAAATCGGCAGTAAAGTTTGTATCAAATACTTTGTCGAAACCAATTCTTCTTAAAGCTGTGTTTAACTCACCGGTAAATGAATGTCCGGGCTCGATTCCAAATTCCTCTCCAATTGCTGCACGAGGTGAAGGAGCGGTTTGGATTACAACATGTTTTTGGGGATCGTCAATAGCATTCCAAATTTCATCTGAAGGATCATTTGCACGAAGAGCAGCAGTTGGACATCTATTAATACACTGACCGCAGTTTATGCAAATCACATCAGCAAGCGGTTTATCAAGGAATGTTCCGACATGAGTTTCGTGCCCTCTGTTAATAGCTTCTAAAACTCCTACTTCTTGAAGGTCAATACAAGTTCTTACACAACGCTTGCACAAGATGCATTTGTTCATATCTCTAATAACCGCTGCAGAAGATTTATCAACTTTATACTTCGGTTCTAAAATATGTCCAAACGAATAACCATCAACACCGTATTCTTTTGCAAGAGATTGCAGCTCGCAATTTCCATTTCTAAAGCAAGAATAACATTCACCGTAATGTTCGCTCAGAAGTAAATCGATAATATGCCGCCTTGCTTTTCTTACTTTTTCTGTTGATGTATGAATTTTTATCGGTGAAGTAACGGGGAATGAACATGATGTTTGAAGTGTTCTCAATCCTTCAACTTCAACAACGCATATTCTGCAAACACCGGCAATGCATAAATCCGGGTGATGACAAAGTGTCGGTATATGAATTTGATTTTCTTTGCAAGCATCCAAAATTGTTGTGCCAAAAGGAACGAAAACTTTTTTTTCATTGATTTGAATTGTGACTGTTCCGCCTATGGTAGTTATATCAATAGGTTTTTCAATAACTAAAGCCTGTTGGCTAACCGGTATTCGAATATTTTCACGCTTTAACATTTTTAATTCCTTTACTGTTTGAATAGAATATTTCTTCTTTGAAATTATCCAAGATTGAAATAAACGAATTCGGACTTGACTGCCCCAGTCCGCATTTAGATGCAGCTTGCATTGTTTTGCCAAGTTCCTTCAGTTTATTAATATATGAGAAAGTATATTCGTCTTTCTCAATATTTTTTACACCTTCGAGCAATTTAGTATTTCCGACCCTGCAAGGAGTACATTGGCCGCAAGATTCTTCTACAAAAAATTCCATGAAATTTATTAGAATTTTTAACATATTTCTGTTTTCATCAAAAATAATAATTGACCCACCTGTGGCAGCGTCTTCATAGGCAAGACTCCGGTTAAATTGAGACTTTGGCAAGCAAACACCCGAAGCTCCTCCAACTTGAACAGCTTTACAATTTTTCGCTTCAACTATTTCAAGTAACTCATTTATCTTAGTTCCCCACTGAAGTTCGTAGACACCTGGTTTCCCGCAATCGCCGGAGACAGAAAAAAGTTTAGAGCCTTTAGATTTATCAGTACCATTTTTCTTAAACCATTCTCCTCCTTTATAAATAATATGAGGAATAGATGCTAGTGTTTCAACATTATTGACAACGGTTGGATAGCCAAGATAACCGGTGTTTACCGGAAAAGGAGGGCGGTTTCGCGGTTCGCCTCTATAACCTTCAAGTGATTCAATTAAAGCAGTTTCCTCACCGCAAACATAAGCTCCTGAACCAAGTCTAATATTAATATCAAAATCAAATCCTTCTTTTTCTAAGATATTTTTTCCAAGAAGATTTTCTTCCTTCATATTATTCAAAAATCCTTCAAGTAAAGGAAGCATGTACTCATATTCTCCTCTAAGATATACTATACCTATCTTTGCGCCAATGGTAAATCCGGCGATGACCATTCCGTCAAAAACAAGTTCTGGATATTCCAGCAAAAGGACTCTATCCTTAAATGTACCTGGTTCACCTTCATCAGCGTTACAAACAATGAATTTTTTTTCAGCATTAGCAGCAGCGCTCAACATCCATTTTGTGGCTGTAGAAAACCCCGCACCTCCTCTTCCTTTCAAGCCGGAATCTTTTAGTTCTAAAAGAATATTTTCTCTACCGAGCTCTATGGCTTTTTTAATACCATAGGCTTGTTGGTAATTCGAAAATAAAACTGGGCCAGTTCTTTTCTTGCTCGTTTTTAAAGTTGTTTCCATTATTTCACCTACTTTATTTCATTTAAGATATTAACTGCCATTTCAGGATTGAGGTGAGTATATACTTTCTCATTAATAAGCATAGCTGGACCTTCATCACACATACCAAGGCAGTTAGTATATTCAAGAGAAACCCGCTGATCAATTGTAGTTTCACCAAATGAAATTCCAAGTTCTCTCTTTACAGCAGTTTCAACAGCATCTTTTCCAGCCATATCGCAGGCAATAGTTTTGCAGAGACGGACAATATTTCTTCCTTTAGGTTCCGTAGAAAGGAATGAATAAAAACTGATAACGCTATAAACTTCAACCGGATGAATATTCATCATTCTGGCGATTTCCTGTTGCGCAAAATCGGAAATGTGTTTATATTTTTTTTGAACTGCTTGAAGAATTTGAAGTAGGGACTGACGGTCACTTCCGTATTCTTTTACCATTCTTTCTATTTCGTAAGACAAATTATTTTTTTCAACGACTAACATTTAGCTCATCCCTTCCTTGCTAGACAAAAGCGCCTCTACTTTTTCGATTAGTTGGTCCGGTGAAATCGGTTTTTCAACAAATTCATTTACCGGAACTAATTCGTTTACCCCAAAATCCATTCCGAAAGATTTTGATACAGAGGTATACATAATTATTGGGGTTAAGATTTTTTCTTTCCTGAATTTTTGAGCAAGGTAGAAACCATCATCTGGCTCATTCATCATTACATCAAGAATGATTAAGTCCGGTTTATTTTCCTTGACGATCTTATAACCGTCATCAGGATTTAACGCTGTAATTACTTTAAAGCCTCGGGAGTTTAGCACCAAACTGCTGGCATCAAGTATATCAGGGTCATCATCGATTATTGCAATTAAAGCCATGGTGTATCCTTTTTTTATTGATTTATTTTTATACTTATTTAATTGAATTTTTTCCCTTCCTTTGACCAGAATTTATTCTTACTGTTAGCAGGCAAGAATATTTTGAAGTTTGAACCGGGAGAATATTCTGTAATTACTTCTATATTACTCGATTAAGGATCGACAATTCTTTTTGCGATTGACGAACTCATTCTGGTTCCGCTGATATTTATAGTGCATTTTTTCCTCTTTTTGTTAAATGTCACTATTCATATTAAGTGCCACAAAAAAAGTTGGAAAATTCGATTTTTAATTAAGATTTGAAACGGAATTATTTAAGGTTGAACTGTTTTCTTCTTTTTTGGAAAAAGCATTTCCAAAAAAGAAATTCAATTGCTATATGCGAAGTGATTTAATGTGGAATTAAATATTTCTTTGGCGAAGGATTTCAAACAATAAAATTCCTGTTGCTACTGAAACGTTCAAGGATTGGACTTTCCCATTCATGGGAATGCTAACAATAAAGTCGCAGTTATCGGCAGTAAGTTTTCTTATTCCCTTTTCCTCATTTCCGACAATTAGGGCCACCGGAATTTTGTAGTCGACCTCATTATAATTTTTTGAATTATCTAAAGATGAACCAACAATCCAGAAACCATTTTCTGTTAGCTGCTTAATTGAAACTGAAAGGTTATTTACGGTGCAAATTTTTAGGTAAGATATAGCGCCGGCTGACGTTTTATTCACGGTTTCATTAATTGGAGCGCTGTTATACTTTGTTAGTATAACTCCATCTACTCCTGCACATTCAGCGGAACGAAGTATTGCCCCAAGGTTGTGAGTATCCTGGATAGAATCTAAAATCAGCAACAGTGGGTATCGTTTTTGTCTCGATAAAGAAATCAACTCTTCAAGCGAAGAATATTTTTGATCAGATTTAACGGCAATTATACCTTGTGTGTTTTGATGCGATGAGAGAGAATTAAATTTTTGAAACGGAACCTCTGTACATTTTATTCCCCTTTTCTTTGCTGCAATACGGATTGCGGTTATTATTGTACCTTGCTGCCCATAAAGAATAAAAATTTGTTCGAGTTCATCTCCAGAGTTAATCGCTTCAAGAACTGGCTTACGACCGATTATAAGATTCATTTATTTATGCTAAATTATTAATATTCCTGTTCTGAGTAATGCATATTATTTATTTTTTGATTCAATCTTCAAAGGCGGAGCAACAAATTTTACCATTTTATCTTTATTCACAGAAAAATAATTAAACCCTAAGGCACCTATAATAATTAAAACAATTGAAATTAATTGGGCTTCCGAAAGTCCAAAAAGTAATTTAGGATTTAATCTAATGAATTCAATGGATAAGCGTTCAATTCCGGCAAGAAACAGATAAAGCATAAAAATCTTACCGTCTGCCCAAACTGACTTGCTTAAGTTACTGTCTAAAGTTAATTCGCTAGGAGTAGTTTTTCTTTGTAAATATCTAAGAAAGAAAAAAATTAAGAGACAAGCAAAAAATTCGTAAATTGGAGCAGGATGAAGATGAATGGTTTCGTCAAACTTAGTTATAGTACCGTATGCATCTGTTTTTATAATTTCGGATGAAAGCTTATAATAAT
>JAJYCM010000009.1 GCA_021778375.1 Bacteroidota bacterium | reverse complement strand
TTAGACATACAAGTCCTATTTAATCAATCCGCCTATTTCACCGTTTGGATTCATCTGAGTATGAACAAGCACATAAGCATCGCCGGATTTAATCCAGCTTCTTAAGCTAGTAAGGTTAAGATCCTTATTCGTTAAAGTACCTTTTGAGAGCAGTCCATTAAACTTGCCGGTAATTTTCCCTTTATAAAGCCAAGCAACAATTTGTCCTTCTTTTCCCATAGTACCGTGATGAATGTGCGCCATTGCAACACTGTCAATGCCGTAAACGTAAAGTTTGTAAAAAAGTTCTTTTCCATCCTTGCTAAAAACAAAGACTGCATTTCCATTTGCTTTTGTTTTAACAGCCGGAGATTTAAACTTGCCTGTAAGGACAGCCTTGAAAACATATTTTTGAGTTTTCTTTACAGGTTTATAAGCGGCTGATTTTGATGATAATGCGGTTTTGCCGCCGGGATGACTTATTGCGGCAGCAGAGAAATTTGTTACAAACAGAATAGACAAAATCGCCACACAAAGAACAAATAGTTTTTTCATAATTTCTTCTCCCAATATATTTCTTATTTCGGTAATTAACGTACAAAATGACGCCTTAAATTTCTGTGACCGTCAATATAGACCAATTAACCGGGCCCCTAAGAAACTAATTTTGTTATTTTCACAATTAACCATAAAGCCGCCAAAGTATTTCAATTATAGTTCTCAACAAATAAATTCTTACCGTTTGAATTAATTACTCACCTTATGCATTATGATACTATCAATTGCCCCGATACCTGCCAACCGGTCAGGCAGTTTTATGTCGGGGAATAAAATTATATAGGTTGATTGGCTTTAGCCAGATTTTGAGCTAAAATGAGGCTAAAGCCATAAGTTTTAAGGTCTATTTAACCCCCGCCATAAATGGCGGGGCAATAGAAAAAAACATGCGTAACGTGAGTTAAATAAATCCATATGAATAACCCACGTTATGCAGACAATTTAGCATAATATGTATTTGCTTAATGTGGCTGAATAATAATTACATTGGCATTGCATTTGATCCTTATGCTTCAAACAAAGGTACCCAAATGAAATATATAATCACTTTACTATTTGCAATTGTAGTTAGTTTTGTAGCATTGCCGGCTGATGACTCTACAAAAGTAAAACAGGAAAACAAAATTGAAAAAACTGCGGATGAAAAAGCGGATCCTTCCTTCAGCAAACAGAAGAAAAAGAAAGATGTCTTTATCGATAAGGACGGAGACGGCATTTGCGATCACCGTGCTAACGGAATGAGCTTTGAGAAAATGCAGCAGCGGCATCAATATAAGAAAGGCGCCTCAGGAGATAAAGGCCCAAGAAGATGAAAAATTATTTTATAATAATAATTATTGCGCTGATCTTCCTTAGCGTTCAGGATAAAATATTTTCGCAGATTCCTATAACATTAAAAGTTGAAAATTACTACGATGATAATATTTATAATAATTCAATGAAAGCCTCCGACTTTATAAGCAGCGTTTCCTTTAGTACTGGTTATAATTTCGAAAGCGAAAGAAATAATCTGCAGTTCTATTACATGAACAATTTCGGCTATTTTAATGAGAACTTATCTAAGTCCTCAAATTCTCATAAACTCGGAATAGTAAATACGTTTCTTTTTGCGGAAGATGATAACCCGCTAAATATAGGCATTAATTACAGTTTTAGAAATAACCGTGATGAATATTCTACCTTTGATTTTAATCAATTGTCCTTATACGCTAATTATCGCCATTCTCTAAGCGAAGATAGCTTCATACTTTTAGGCTATTTGTTTAGTAAAAACGATTATAAAAATCTATCTGTATTTTCGTATAATGAAAACAAAGGCTTTATAAAATATTCTACAACCTTTTCAACTAAAACAACTTTATTGATCGGCTCGGAGATTTACTTCAAAAACTATTTGGAAAACACTGCCGATTCTTCCTCGAAGAACGGAACTTCTCAGCTAAGTCTATATCTTAATCTATCACAATCATTAGCTGAGTATTCAGGTCTGTCTGGGTATTTTAACCTAAGAACAAATCTTACAAGTTCAACAAGGTATTTATATTCGGGTGATTTGATTTTTTATGAAGAAGAAATATTTAACGATATATACTCTAATGATGGGTATGACTTTGGAGTTGCATTTACGCAAATATTATCATCAAAAATAAGCTCTAAAATTGAGTTTGGTTATTCAACTAGGAATTTTTCTAATCTCCAAGCTGCAACTATTGATGGTTATTACTTAAACGAAAACCGCAATGACAAACAATATGCGGTTGGAATTGAATTTCTAACTAATCTGAATAGTATAATAACCGGTTTATCAGCATCAATTAAATGGAATTATATAAAGAATAATTCAAACGATGCCTTTTATATGTACGACAATCAAATATTCTCAATAAGTTTTGAATGGGGATTGTAGGAACTCGACCAAATTAACGGGAAAGCTCGCCTTAAACGTCGAATTATAGAGCTATATTAATTTTGAATATTGTATTTATTTAGTTTATACCTCAAGTTTCTTTCTGTAAGACCTAGAAGCTTCCCGGCTTGAGTCTGATTTCCGTTGGTTTTTTTCAAAGCGTTATATATCATTTTCTTCTCTAGAGCTTCTACCTGTTCGGATAGCGTGCCGGTAGTCAGATCATCTAATCTTTCCTCTTCAACAAGCCCTTTAACGCCAAATGGCAAATCATTAACACTAACGACATTTCTTCTTGAAAGTACAACCGCTCTTTCTATGATGTTTTCAAGTTCTCTTACATTGCCGGGATAATTATATTTCAACAACCTATCTAGCGCCTCCTTAGATATTTCGATATCTTTCTTGTGATTTTCTTCGGAGTATTTCTTTATAAAAAACTCTATTAACGAAAGAATATCTTCCTTCCTTTCACGAAGCGGTGGAATATTTATCGACACAATATTCAACCTGTAAAATAAATCTTCTCTGAAGGCGCCATCCTTGATTTTCTTTTCAAGGTTCTGATTAGTAGCAGCAATAATCCGTGTGTCAATGTTGATGCCTTCGGCAGAGCCGACTCTTTCAATTTGTTGTTCTTGCAGTACGCGTAGAAGCTTTACCTGTGTGCCAAGAGGAATATCACCGATTTCATCCAAGAAAATCGTACCTTTATCTGCGAGCTCAAATCGTCCTTTGCTCATCTTATCTGCTCCAGTAAAAGATCCTTTTTCGTGTCCGAACAATTCACTCTCAATTAGGGTAGCAGAAAGTGCGGGAATATTAACAGCAACAAAAGGTTTGTCCTTTCTAGAGCTTAGATAGTGAATTGATTTCGCAATTACTTCTTTACCCGTGCCGCTTTCGCCTGTAATAAGTACTGTAGCTTTGCTTTCCGCAACACGCACTGCAATATTAATTACATTAGCCATATTCGGCGATTCTGATATTACAGCAGATATTCTATACTTCTCCTGCAGTTGTGTTTTGAGCATTTCATTTTCAGACTTCAGATCTTTATGCCCAATAATTTTATCTATAAGAATATCAAGTTCATCTAGATCAACCGGTTTTGAGATATAGTCGTCTGCACCAAGTCGCATTGCCTTAACTGCGTTTTCAACTGTTCCAAACGCAGTTATTATTATGAAGCTGATTTCCGGGTTCATCTTTTTAACCTCTTCAAGAACCTCTATACCGGTCATATCCGGCATCTTAAAATCAGAAAGAATAATATCGATTAAATTCTCCTTTGCAATCTTTATTCCGTCTTCCCCTGATATTGCTGTAAATATCGTGTAACCCTTCTTCTTTAGATAGCCGCTTAAAATGTCTCTTTGAGACTTTTCGTCATCGATTAGTAATATAGAATATTTTTTCATGTTATCGGTAATTTAATTTTAAAGATTGTTCCTTTATTAATTTGGCTCTTTACTTCTATAGAGCCGTTATGCTGACTAATAATCTTCTGGGATATGCTTAGCCCCAAACCATTGCCGTCCTTCTTAGTTGTAAAATATAAATCGAATATTCTCTTTAATCGATCTTCGGGAATACCAGTACCGTTGTCTTCTACAACAATAATAAAATTGTCTTCTTTTTTATAGTACTTGATTGTTATTTTTCCACCATCAGTAACTGCATCTATAGCATTTTGGACTACGTTCAGTAATGCCTGTTTCATTAATTCGGGATCAATATTAATTTTCAATGAATTATCATGTATAATTTCAAAGTCAATCTTCTTCAACTTAGACTGATCTATAAATAATTGATATATGCCATCAAAAAAGGTTTTAGCGTTAATCCTTTGCTGCTGGATTTCCAAAGGCTTCGCATAGTTTAGAAACTGAGTAATGATCTTATTTATTCGGGTTACTTCATCCTTAAGAATCATGGTAATTGACGAGTATTCTTCAGTATCCTCTGCCGGCTTGAATTCTTTATTTAACCTTTGAGCTATCATTCCGATAGCATTGATAGGATTACGAATTTCATGTGCAACTCCTGAGGCAAGTTCTCCCATTGCCACAAGCTTTTCCTGACGCCTTGTCTGATCTTCTAAATTCTTTCTATCCGTAAAATCCTTGATTACTATTGTGTAATTTTCTATTTCACCCCTGTCGTTAATATTTCTACTTATATTTAACGACAAGTATTTCATCTGTCCATCAATCTCTACTAACTTTTGAATATCGTCAATATCGCTACCTTGATTTAATATTTCACCAGTAATAAAATCTACAGCACCCGTTGAGCCTTCATTTAATTTATGATTTATTACAGCATCACTTTTAATCTTAAATAGGTCTTCTGCAGATTTATTAAATAGTGTAATCGTGTTATCAATATTTATTACTATCACCGCCTCGCCCATATTTTCCAATACAGTGCCAGTGAAAGTCTTAAACTTGCTGAATTCCTTTGACACTGCCTTTAGATTTTGAGTTGTAAATATTATGCTTAATACTATAATAGAAATAGCTGCCAGCAATAGGGAAATAACTATCATTCTCCGGTACATCTTGGCTTCTATATTTTTAACTTCATCCAGAGAAATACCGATTCTATAAATGCCGATAACGTCACCTTCGATCTCCAAACGCTTGACGACTTCATATACCTCTTGATCATTGAACATAGCCACCCTTATGAATATTGAGTCCAAGCGCATTGCTTTTCCAAGAAACTCATCTCCTGTTATTGGATCCATCGACTTGACGCTGGTACTTGCGGCAAGTATTCCTTCAGTATCCTGTAGAGCGATATATTCTATACCCGCATTATCCGCAATGTCACGGATAATTCTACCTATACCTATTTTCTTTCTAAACTCAAGGAAATCTTTTGCATCAAGATTAATAACGATGGCTCCTCTATTGTGTACTCTTGCAACAGCAACTGCAAACCTCTCTCCCTCAACGTACTGGGCATTTTTCAAACCAATGACCATCTCCTTTGTTTCTCCCGTTAGGATTGGCTTTAGCTCGTTAAACCTGTTTACATTTCCCTCGGGGTGGATATGACCCGGTAAAGGAATACGGTTGGATAATATCCTGTTTCCTTTCTTATCAAATATATTAATTCTGTAAAGTTTATTTACTTTTCCTATTTGTGTGAGGCTTTGTTCGGACAGTAGATTCAGACTGTCTAAGTTTCTAATTAACCTTGCATTATCTAAAAGACGCTCGGCAATTAAGTTTTCTATCTCGTTGCTTGAACTAAGAGTATTTAGGCTGCTTAAAGAAATTGTCTCAATAAGTGATGAGGATTGCTCTGAAAGTACACGGAATATTTCCTTCTTACTTTCATTTAATTCAAAATAGGCTGAGGTAATCATTACAATTCCGATTATTACGGAAATGACTATAACGATTTTAGGCTGCAGCTTAAATGTGTTTTTCATGCTAAACAATCTTTTTACACCCTTTTCTAAAACAATTAAAATGCCACTCTTATAAGATTATAAAATTTATAATAATTACATAATAATATTTATCGACCTTAATGTCGCCACTTTACGCCTGAATAGTCGAAGCTGATCTTTTAAATATATATATATGTCTTTCAATTTAGTTCTATAACCAAATATTTTAATGGCACTCCAATTGAATATATATCCTTTGTAAACATCAACATAAAATTAAAGGAGTTATATTATGAAAACCACATCAAGAATGTTCATTGCCTTCGGCCTCGTTTTATTACTTGGATTTTTTTTCTTAAGCAGCAATTCTTTTGCTCAACAAAATAAAGGACCGAGGACCGGCATGGGTTTCGTCGATGCGAACGGCGACGGTATAAATGACAGAGCGATTGATTCTGACGGCGATGGAATAATAAATTGCCTAGACTCTGACTATGTTCGCCCATTGGATGGAAGCGGAAATAAATTTATGAAAGGCGGAGGATCCAATTCTGGCAATGTACCGGGAAAACACAGCTTAGGTCCTAATACGGGTAGCGGCTATGGTACAGGAACGGGAACCGGAATATGTGACGGCACTGGTCCTAAAGGAAATGCTCAAAGAAGCGGACGAAAGTAGTTTATTAAATTGATTATGAGCAGCGGTTAATACTGCTGCTCATAATTTTTAGTTTGATAGTACATAAATTGTCCAGTATTATTTATCTTTACACTCAAAAAATTTCAAACAATAATTAGAAAAAGTATCCATTGAAAACTATTATTCACCCAGAAGTTAAAATTGGACATATTCATTTAACTGTTTCTGACATTGAACGCTCGCTAAAATTTTACCGCGACTTACTGGGTTTTGAAGTTACATCATATTTCGGTGACTCCGCAGTTTTTTTATCTGCGGGTGGTTATCATCACCATATTGGGCTAAATACATGGCGCGGTACTAACGCAACCCCGCCGCCGCCCGGACATACGGGGCTTTACCATTTTGCGATTCTTTTTCCAAACAGAAAAGAACTCGCTCGTGTTTTAAAAAGACTATATGAAATAAATTACCCTCTCGAAGGAGCTTCCGATCACGGTGTTTCAGAATCAATTTATCTTACCGATCCGGATGGCAACGGCGTTGAGCTTTATGCTGATCGATTATTGGATCAATGGCCAATTGATGAAGAAGGACACTTACAAATGGTAACAAAGCATCTTGATATTCTTGACCTTCTCTCTGAACTGGATTGAAATGAAGAAAAATGATTCGCACCAGAATACTTAAATATTTTGTTTCTCTCATAATCTTTATTTTTTCTATCACAATAGAAGTAAACGCACAACAAAATGTTGTAAGTCAGGTTGATTCGGTTATGAATCAATTTGTAAAACTAAAAATGTTTTCGGGTGTAGTCCTTATTTCAATCAATAATAATCCGCTCTACCATAAAGCATTTGGATTCGCGAATTATAAAGAGAAAACCCTAAATAAATTAAATACTAAGTTCTACATCGGCGCTACAACACAATTCCTAACAGCAATTTTAACTTTGCAGCTCGTGCAGGATGGGAAGTTAATTTTGAGTGACACAATCGGAAAATATCTACCTGGCTTTAATAAGAACGGCAAAAGTAAGGTAACTATTCTTGATTTGCTGCTTAATAAAAGCGGCTTTGGGAATTATGCCGGGGACCCGTTATACAAGAAATTAAGAGATAGTCTGAAATCGACCGCAGATTTTGTTTCAATTATTAGAAAGGAAAAATTAAACTTTGAACCCGGGACAAAAATTTCATATTCGACTTCCGGTTTTGTAATTCTTGCAGCAATTATCGAAAAGATTTATGGAAAGAATTTCAACGATATCCTGAAAGAAAAAATATTTAGCCCTCTTAAAATGAACGAAAGCGGATTCGATATAGCAATTAGCAACGAAGGTGGCAGGGCAACAGGTTATAAAGTTTTGCCCGACGAAGATTTAGATGGTAATCTTGACCTTAATTTAAAAAATGGAGGTGATAGTGGGATTTATACAACCGCCGGTGATTTGTTAAAGCTTGACAAATCACTTGCTACAGATACAATTCTTTTATCGAATAAAAATAAACTTAAACTATTTACTAAAGATTTTTCAAATCCGGGTAACAGGTCTTGGAAAGATTATATTAGCAAAGAGACATTCGGAATTGAGGGAAGTATTCCCGGATTTAATGCTGTTTGGTATAGATTCTTTAAGGAAGGATATACAATAATTGTCCTATCAAATTTTAGTCAACCAAGTGCCGAAGAAGTTACTTATCTAATTAAAATGATTTTATTTGGAAGAAAATATTTGCCGCCAAGGATTCCATTCGAAAGATTTGTGTTTAATGAATGCCAAAAACACGGCATCGAATACTTTGTTAACAATTATGGAAAGATTTTTAATGAAGACCATTATGAAGTTAATAACGAACAACAATTAGACAGTATTGGTCGTGAACTTTTACTTATCGGCAAAATAAAGTGGGCTGTTGAAATATTAAAGTTGAATGTAACATTGTTCAATTATATTCCGAGCGTTTACAACAGGCTCGCAGATGTTTATCTTCAAATCAACGATAAGAAGGATGCTATTTCAAATTATAAAAAAGCTCTTAAAATTGACACAACAAACAATCACGCTGCAAAAATGCTTGCAAGTCTTGGCGCTCTCTAATGTAGGAATAAATAGTAAACGAGCAAATTTACGATTGTAAGCGGAACACCAATCTTTGCAAAATCTATAAAGGTTAAAGTATCGCCTGTTCTTTTTTCTGCAGTTTGAATAATTATTATATTGCTTGCAGCCCCAAGTATAAAAAGATTTCCCGCAATAGTGCTTCCTGCAGATAAGGCAAGCATTCCCCTTGTTCCTATTCCAAGCCGCATAAGGAGAGGCAGATACAAGACGACTAATGGAACATTTGAAATTAATTGACTTAAAATAACACTTATGCCCAAAATTATCAGAGTTGATTTTAAATTGAAGTCAGAATAGTCCATACCTTTTTGAAATATTCCGCTGTTCCAAACGCTTTGCATCAAGACGAACATGGCTGCAAAAAAAGCTAGTGTATGCCAATCAATTTTTTTAATTATATCAAATCTTCTACTATCGAAAAGAACAATTGGCAAAGCAGCAACTACGGCGATATCTGTCAATCTAAAATCATAATTAAAGTGAAAGGAAATTAATGTAATCTTTAAAATGACTGCTATAAAAATTACTACTAATGATATTTTAGAAAGCATAGCTAATTTTTTATCGATAATTAGCTGTGGGGATATATTTTTTAATTCTTTTTTGAATTCTTTTCTAAAGAAAAGTTTCAGAAGTAAATAGGCAAAAATCAAATTTAGAATCGTTGGAATGAACAGGAATTTTAGGAATACCACAAAAGAATTTTTTACGCCTCCATTAACTGCAATTATTAAATTTTGCGGATTGCCAATTGGGCTCATTACGCTGCCGATAGTAACGGCAAAGGCTAGAGCAAGTAACAATATTTTTGATTCTATTTTATTTTGTTTTGCGACAAGCAAAACAACGGGAGTTCCAATTATTGCAACGGTATCATTCATCAAAAAGGAAGACGTTATTCCCATCACAAATAAAATTATTAGTATGACAATGTCTAAAGATTGTGCGCGTTTAAATAGCAGGTAAGAAAGATGAGACAGGTAACCGCTTTCTTCAAGTGCTCGACCAACGATGAACATACCGAAAAGAAAAACAATTACATCAAAGTTGATCGCATGTAATGCAGCAGGAAAAGAAATTTGTCCAGAAAGTAAAACGACAACAGCGCCGCCAAGCATTATCTGCCAGATATGTAGTTTTACATTCCCGATTTGACGGATAGCAATAAGGGAAAAGACTATCAGAAGAGTAATAAAAGAAATCATCTTAATAAAATGTAACGCTATGATTTTTAAGCATTCCCCTTTCGTAAATAAATTTTGCGCTGAAGAATTTATCTTCTTTTAGCCATTTAAGGAAGATCGCATCGCCATCCCATAAATTTAAAGCTGTTATACTTTCACTCGGGATCCATTCAAGATTTCCTTCTGCGGATTCGATTATTTCACCGAAATAATTTTCAGCCGTGAAAACAAAGACATACCAATCATCAATGCCGTCAAACAAAGGGAAGGTAATGAAGCCATGTAATCTTGGATCTGAAATGGATAATCCTGATTCCTCTTTAATTTCTCTAATAACGCACTCTTCAGGGGTTTCACCTATTTCTAATTTACCTCCAAGCCCATTCCATTTCCCTTCGTGAACGTCATTTACCTTTTTTACCCGGTGAAGCATTAATGTACGATTTTTCTTTTTATCAATCACGTAGCAGAGTGTTGCAAGTTTCATTATTAATTTTCTTTAATGATTAGCAAATGTATTGACACTATTTATTTAGTGCTTTAAGTTTTAGCATAAGAAGAAAAATATTTATTATAATTTGTTATTTATCTTCTAAAAACACAGAACTATAAACTTAAAAAATTTATTTATATTTGTATGTAAAAGATAATTTTTTTAAAGGAGACTTTTTGTAATGATAGGCATAATTAATTTATCAGAAGAATACATTGTTATAAACGAAGATGAGCTTCTGGAACATATTATTCATCAAGATAATCTGCCGTCAAGAGGAAATGAAGAAGACTTCAAAATAAATTTGGCTAAAAAGAAAAGCGATCCTGATGAAGATGATGATTTTGAAGATGACGACGACGACTTTGATGATGATTTAGAAGATGAGGAAGATTTCGAAGACGAGGAGGAAATTGACGAGGATGAAGTTAAAGAGGAACCATCCGAAGAGGAAGATTTTTATGAAGAAGATTTCGATTTCGACGAAGATGAAGAAGATGATATAGAAGGTGATGACAATTTCTAATCGTCGTTAAAATCAAGATAATTGTTTTTTATAAGGTAGTTTTTTACATAGTCGGTTACTCCATCTTCAAGCGAAGAGATTGATTTTGAGTAACCGGCTTTTTTAATTTTATCCAACTTTGCTTCGGTAAGATATTGATATTTTGCAGCCAGATGCCCGGGCATATCGATGTATTCAATATTTATAGGTTTATTCAATGCTTTAAAAATTGCCGTTACCAGATCATTCCAAGTTCTTGCTTTTCCCGAGCCAACATTAAATAGACCATTTATTTCTTTTTTATCTAAAAAATATAACGTCATATCAATTGCATCTTTTACATAAACAAAATCTCGCATCTGTTCCCCGTCTTTGTATGCTGCAAGTTGCGATTTAAATAGTTTAACTTTACCCGTAGTAAGAATCTGTTCGTAAGCTTTGTTTACTACGCTGCGCATATCGCCTTTATGATATTCGTTTGGACCATAAACATTAAAATATTTAATGCCGGTGATTTTATCCATCAAATTTTCTTTAATAGCCCAAATGTCAAAAAGATTTTTCGAATAGCCGTACATATTTAATGGTCTTAATCGCGGTACAATGGTTTCATCATCATCAAATCCAAGAGAGCCGTCGCCGTAGGTAGCCGCAGAAGATGCATAAATAAATCTAATGTTATTCTTCACTGAAAATCGCGCAAGTTTTCGTGTATATTCAAAATTATTTTTTAAAAGATGATCGGCATCCTTTTCTGTAGTAGAAGAGTTTGCGCCCATGTGAATGATTGCTTTAATTCCGGAATCAAGAAGACTGTCAAGGTGATTTATAAATTCATCCTTATTTATGAAATCATAAAATTTTATACCGGCAAGATTTTTCCATTTTTCATCTTGGCCAAGTTCATCAACAATAATGACATCACTTTCACCAAGCTTATTTAACTTCCAAACAATTGCGCTGCCTATAAACCCAGCGCCGCCAGTTACTACGATCATTCTAAAACTCCAGTTAACAAAGATTAATTTTTATTACTATCAATTTAATTATATTTGTAATCGTTACAAAACAACGATAATTAGCTGAATAAAGCTTTACGAAGGAAAATAATTACGAGGGCAAAAATGGAAAGCCCGCTAAATTTTTGAGAAGACAATTAGAATTATCATGAAAAATAAATTAGAACAATTAAAAAATATTTTAAGAGAGAGGATTCTCGTTCTTGACGGAGCAATGGGAACGATGATTCAACAAAGGAAATTACGGGAGGAAGATTTTAGGGGCGAAAGATTTAAGAATCATTCTTCCGATTTGAAAGGTGATAACGATCTTCTTTCAATTACACAACCGGAAATCATAAAAGAAATTCACAGCGCTTACCTCCAAGCCGGAGCAGATATAATTGAGACGAACACTTTTAATTCGACTTCAATAGCACAAGCTGATTATAAACTTGAAGATTTAGTTTATGAACTTAATTATAATGCTGCAAAAATTGCTAAGGAAACCGCAGAGAAGTTTACTAAAAAAGATCCTGCCAAACCGCGATTTGTCGCAGGCGCTTTAGGACCGACAAATAAAACCGCATCACTTTCGCCTGATGTCAACGATCCCGGTTACCGGGCTGTTACTTTTGATCAGCTTGTTGATTCATATCATGAACAGATACGGGGTTTAATCGATGGGGGCGCCGACATACTCTTAATCGAAACTGTATTTGATACGCTTAACTGTAAAACTGCAATTTATGCGATCTCCGAATACTGCGAAAAAAATAATTTGCAAATTCCGGTAATGATTTCCGGTACAATTGTCGATCTAAGCGGCAGAACATTATCGGGGCAAACGACTGAAGCCTTTTGGATTTCAATAGCACACACAAAAAATTTATTAAGCGTTGGGCTAAACTGTTCGTTCGGTGCAAGACAAATGCGTCCGTTTATTGAAGAGCTTTCAAAAATAGCAAATTGTTTTGTAAGTATTTATCCGAATGCCGGACTTCCGAATGAGATGGGAGAATATGATGAAACTGCAAAGGTGACGTCATCAATACTAAAGGAATTTGCGGAAAACAATTTCTACAACATAGTCGGCGGCTGCTGCGGTACGACTCCGGACCATATCAAAGCTATAGCAAATATGGCGGCAGATTTTAAGCCGAGAGTAATTCCGGTTATTGAACCGTATTTAAGATTGAGCGGGCTTGAGCCGCTAGTAATTCGACCTGAGACTAATTTTGTAAATATTGGTGAAAGGACAAATATTACCGGATCAAAAAAGTTTGAGAAACTAATTCTTTCGGGTGATTACGAAGGTGCGCTTGCAGTAGCAAGAAGCCAAGTGGAAGGCGGCGCACAAGTTTTAGACGTGAATATGGACGAAGGTTTGATTGACTCTGAAGAGGCAATGAGGAAATTTCTTAATTTACTTCAAGCAGAACCGGATATTTCAAAGCTGCCGATAATGATTGATTCTTCAAAGTGGTCAGTTATAGAAAGCGGGTTAAAATGCCTTCAGGGAAAAAGCATCGTAAATTCAATAAGCTTAAAGGAAGGCGAGAAAGTATTTAAGGATCACGCAAGAAAAATCTTAAATTTTGGAGCGGCTGTTATCGTGATGGCTTTTGATGAAAAAGGGCAAGGCGATTCATTGCAAAGAAGGACTGAGATTTGTAAGCGCGCTTATAAAATATTGACGGAAGAAATCGGTTTCGCTCCGCAAGATGTTATTTTTGATCCTAATATTTTAACAGTCGGAACAGGCATAGAAGAACATAATAATTATGCGGTTGATTACATTGAGACTGTGCGCTGGATAAAACAAAACCTTCCTCTTGCAAAAGTAAGCGGAGGAGTCAGCAATATTTCTTTTTCATTTCGCGGTAACAATGTTGTTCGCGAAGCAATGCACTCGGCATTTCTATATCATGCAATAAAGGCGGGTATGGATATGGGAATTGTTAACGCGGGGCAACTTGAAGTTTACGAAGAAATTCCCAAAGACCTTTTAGTTCTCATTGAAGACGTTTTGTTCAACCGCCGAAGCGATTCGACAGAAAGGCTAGTGGAGTTTGCTGAATCAGTAAAGCAAAAAGGAAAGGGAATTGTTAAAGAAGATGAATGGCGCAAAGAAAGTGTTCATGAAAGATTAAAGCATGCTTTGATTAAAGGAATCGTCGATTTTATCGAAGAGGATACGGAAGAAGCCCGCCGCCAATTTAAGAAGCCGATTGATGTGATTGAAGGCCCGTTGATGGAAGGAATGAATGTAGTGGGCGATTTATTCGGCGCCGGCAAAATGTTTTTACCTCAGGTTGTAAAAAGCGCCCGCGTTATGAAAAAAGCTGTTGCCTATTTAATTCCTTATATTGAGCAGGAAAAGATTGATTCAAATGATACCCGCCAAGCCGGCAAAGTGCTTATGGCTACCGTAAAGGGAGATGTTCACGATATTGGGAAGAATATTGTTGGAGTTGTTCTCGGCTGCAATAATTACTCAGTTATCGATCTTGGAGTGATGGTAAGCGCTGAAAAGATTCTTCAAACTGCAATTGATGAAAAAGTGGATGTGATTGGCGTTAGCGGTTTAATTACGCCGTCGCTTGATGAAATGGTTCATATTGCAAAGGAGATGGAACGCCGCGGATTTAAGCTTCCGCTGCTTATCGGTGGAGCTACAACCTCGCGAATTCATACAGCGGTGAAAATTGCCCCGAACTACAGCGGCACTACAGTGCACGTTCTTGACGCTTCCCGAAGTGTTCCTGTTGTTAGTAATTTGATTAACCCGGACTTGAATATTAAGTCAAATTTTGAAACAAAAACCAAAAAAGAATATCAGAGAATTCGGGAGGACCATCAAAAGAAAAAGGCAGCAAAGAGTTTTATTTCCCTTGATAAGGCAAGAAAAAACAAATTAAAAATTGATTGGTGCAAAGAGGAAATCTTCAAACCAATGAAGAGCGGTATTACGGTACTTAAAAACTTTCCGCTTGAAACTTTACGAAAATATATCGACTGGACGCCATTCTTTTTGACGTGGGAGTTAAAGGGAAAGTATCCTTCCATTTTTGAAAATGAAAAATACGGGACAGAATCCAAAAAACTTTTTCAGGATGCTAATAAGCTACTCGATGAGATAGTAAGCAAAAATTTATTTTCAGCTCACGGAGTAGCCGGAATATTTCCGGCAAACTCTGCCGGTGACGATATTGAAATTTACTCAGATGAGACCCGGACAGGAGTTAAGACAGTATTACATACGCTTAGGTCGCAGGCTGATAAATCTGACAATGTTCCAAACCTTGCCCTTGCAGACTTTATAGCGCCGAAGGATTCCGGCAAGTTGGATTACGTTGGCGCTTTTGCAGTTACTACCGGACACGGCGTTGATGAACTCGTAAAAAAATATGAAACCGACCATGATGATTATAGTGCAATAATGGTAAAAGCTCTTGCCGATAGATTGGCAGAGGCATTTGCAGAACTACTTCATGAGCTTGTACGACAAAATTATTGGGGCTATTCTCATGACGAAAAACTATCCCAAGAAGATTTAATAAAAGAAAGTTACACCGGAATTCGTCCCGCACCAGGTTATCCTGCTCAACCGGATCATACAGAGAAATTAGTAATCTTCGATTTGCTTGAAGCAGAAAAAAATACATTGATAAAATTAACGGAAAGCCTGGCGATGTATCCTGCTGCTTCTGTCAGCGGTTTGTATTTTGCACACCGCGAAGCAAAATATTTTAATGTCGGTAAAATAGGAAAAGACCAGGTTCTTGATTATCACAAGCGTAAAGGGATGAGTTTGGAAGAGGTTGAACGATGGCTATCTCCTATATTGAATTATGATCAAGGGGAATAACTTTTTCTATACAAAAATTTAGAGATAAATATGAAAAATAATCGGTTATACTGTCAAAGCTATCTGCTAAAGCTTTTGTACGTCATAATTATTGTAGGGTTATTATCAGGAAATTCATTTTCACAAAACGAATCCCTTCCCGGCAGATATAAAAATTACACTCTCCTTCATAACGGTTGGAAACTTACGCCCGCAGGAAGGCAGGTCTGTATTGGTCCTTTGCCTTTAAATATTGTTGTAACAAAGAACGGAAGATACGCCGTTACTTCCAACAGCGGTATGGGAGAAAATTCTTTATCAGTCGTTGACCTAAAAAATGCAAAGGAAGTTCAAAGAATAATCTTAAGTAATACATGGTATGGTCTGACTTTTAACAGTGAGGATACTAAGCTTTTCGTCTCCGGCGGAAATAATAATTTAATTTACATTTATAATTTTTATTCAGGTAGATTAACACTTAATGATTCCATAATGCTTGGCGAAGGGTATCCAAAGCAAAATATTTCAGTAACCGGGATAGATTACGTAAAAGGGAAAAGATATCTTCTTGCAGTATCTAAAGAATCAAAGTCTCTTTATGTATGTGATATAAAATCAAAAAAAGTAATTCACACAATAAAGCTTAACGGCGAATGTTATGATGTAAAAGCAAATCACGCCGGAACATTTGCTTATGTATCCGTTTGGGGAAAATCTGAAATAGCGGAAATAAGTTTTAATAATTTTAAGATAACAAGCGAAATCAGGGTTGGTGATCATCCTTGCCAGATAATCATATCTGAAGATGATTCACGCTTATTTGTAGCTGATGCGAATAATAATTCGACTTCGGTCGTTGATTTAAGAATAAAAAAGGAAGTAGAAAAGTTAAACTCTTCATTGAGCGCCGATGCTCCATTCGGCAGCACGCCTGATGCACTTTGTTTTACAGGTAAGGGACAGAATATTCTGATGGTGGCAAATGCAAATAATAATTATGTAGCGCTTTTTAACATTAGCAAAAAGGGGAAATCAAAAAGCCTCGGATTTATTCCCACTGGTTGGTACCCCACTGCAATAAAATATATTCCACAGACAAATGAAATAGCTGTAGCCGATGGTAAGGGATTAAGCTCACTCCCAAATCCAGAAGGACCCAAACCGGGGGTAAGGGAATCAAAAGTAAAACAGTACATCGGGGTTTTATTTAATGGGACGGTATCAATTATTAAATTTCCAAGCAATAAAATTCTTGCCGGTTACAGCGAGAAGGTTTATGAGAACACTCCGTACATTTCAAAAGAAAAAAATTGGGTTGGAATCCAGGACGTAATTCCAGACAAACAAGATTTGGTAAGGAGTAAAAAAATACGACATGTTTTTTATATTATAAAAGAAAACAGAACTTACGATCAAGTATTTGGAGATTTACCCGAAGGAAACGGAGACAGCTCACTCTGTTTCTTTCCCAGAAATATTACACCAAATCAGCATAAGCTAACTGAAGATTTTACCCTATATGATAATTTTTACGATGACGCAGAAGTTAGCGCAAGCGGGCATAACTGGTCAACTGCTGCATATGCAACAGATTACGTGGATAAACTTTGGCCGGTTAATTATGGAGGGCGGGGACAGCAGTATAATTTTGAAGGCGGCTCTGCGATTGCTGCTCCGTCTTCAGGATATATTTGGAACGATGTTATCAATCATAAACTTACCATGAGAAACTACGGTGAGTTTGTTGAGGGAAAAAACGGAATATATGCTGCAAGGGATTCCGATTTGAATGAATATACTAGTCATATTTATCCGGGTTGGGATTTGAACATCAGCGATGTTTATCGATACGAGCAATGGGAAAAGGAATTTGACGAATACGTGAAAGGAGATTCACTTCCTGCTTTTACTTTAATGCGATTGCCAAATGATCATACATACGGAACTAAAAGAGGAGCCTTAACTCCGCAGGCTTACGTGGCAATAAATGATTACGCCGTTGGACTGATAGTTCAAAAAATTTCAAGTAGTAAGTATTGGAAAAATTCAGTCATATTTATTTTGGAAGATGATGCACAGGATGGCTCTGATCATGTTGATGCTCACCGTTCAACTCTGCTTGTTATCAGTCCATATATAAAGCGTCATTATGTAGATCATACGATGTATTCCACCTCCAGCGTTTTGAAAACAATTGAATTGGTCCTGGGTTTACCGTCGATGACTCAGTTCGATCTATCGGCTACGCCAATTTTGTTTTCCATTACAGACACACCTGACTTAAAGACATACTCTGTTATAAATCCCGAAATAGATATTAATGTAAAAAATACAGTCGAAGCTTATGGTTCAAAGAGATGCGATCACCTCAATTTTACTCGAGAGGACGCAGTACCGGAAGATGAGTTTAATGAAATACTGTGGAAGGCAATTAAGGGAAAAGATACACCCATGCCTGCGCCGGTTCATAGCGCCTTTGTAAGGGTCAAAGAAGATGAAAAGGACAACGATTAATTTTATCCTCGCATTTTATCAAGTAACTCATTCAGTCGTTTAACTTCATGTTCGTTAAGCGAGGATATCTTTGAAATTACTTCATCATCATGGTTATCAATTTCTTTCAGCAATTCTAATCCCTTTTGGGTGATTATCACGTCTACTTTCCTTCTTTCATGGGGACAAACTTTTCTATCTATCAAATTTTTAATCCGGAGCTTTTCAACAATCCTAGAAGCATCGGACATTTTGTCAAGCATTCTTTCTTTAAGCAGCTTGATTGTCGTAGGATTTGGATACTGTCCTCTTAATATTCTAAGAATATTAAATTGCTGCAAAGTTATTTCATACGGCTTTAAAAGGTCAATTTGATAATTTACTAACCAGTTATAAGTATAAATTAGATTTACGGTAGCTTTGTGAAACTCTGTTTTGAACGATTTCTGGGAAATTTCTTCTTCTAGTTTCATATTTAAAATATTGTTTTTTTCTTTGGAAACATTGCGTGGATTTAATTGATACACATCATTAATCCATAGGAACTTCTATTAATACGAACTCACTTCCAGCCGAAGTTGATATTTCAAAACTTTCAGTATTGTATATTCCGGCGGCATCCCTTTCGTTTAGCTCATCACCATCAAGATAAATTTTCCCTTTTATCACAAATAAATATACACCGTTTCCTTTATATGAAAAATTATAGAGCAAGCTTTTTCCTGCATCTAATTTTCCAAGAGAAATTGCAGCTGTCTGGTGAATATAGAGGGTATCCTCTGATTTTGTCCCGGATACTACTTTTAGCAATTCATTATTAATTTCTTCCATTGGAAAAGCTTTTTGATCATATCGGGGTGTAATATTTCTTTCTTTGGGAATAATCCAAAGTTGAAGAAGATTGA
This sequence comes from Bacteroidota bacterium, assembly GCA_021778375.1. Classification (GTDB taxonomy): domain Bacteria; phylum Bacteroidota; class Ignavibacteria; order Ignavibacteriales; family Ignavibacteriaceae; genus FEN-1297. The sequence goes on along the minus strand of JAJYCM010000009.1, from coordinate 5,459 downwards.
CATGGTCTATCTTGGAATGATTAAATTCGGAATGTAGAATTCCGGTTCCGGCAGACATTACCTGGATTTCTCCAGGTTTAATAACAGAGCCGAAACCTGAGCTGTCTTTGTGCTCAAGTTCCCCGTGAAGCATTATGGTAATTATCTCCATGTTATTGTGCGGGTGCTTCCCGAAACCTTCGCCCGGTTCAATAATGTCATCATTCAAAACACGCAATAATCCGAAGCCCATTTTTTTAGGATTATAATATTCAGCAAAGCTAAAGCTAAACTTGCTATGCAACCAACCATGTTCAGCGATTCCCCTTTCGTCTGCCTTTTGTATTATCTTTTTCATGTCAAGTACTCATGATTATTAAATTATAACTCACCTTACGCAGGATTTCTCTTTGGAGTAATGGAATGTTGGAATAATGGAGAAAATTAGCTTATTCCATTACTCCATTTCTCCAATGGTTGCGTAACATGCTTAAAAGTTTTTCCAATCATTCTTTCAGAGAAATATGCATATGCCATTTTACCTGAGCTATTTATTTTTAGTTACTTCAACATCAAATACTAAATTGATATTTTTTCCTACAATTGCACCGCCTGTCTCCATAAGTGCATTCCACTGCAAATTATAATCGAAACGATTTAATGTGCCAACTACCTTAAATCCAGCTCTATTTAATCCCCATGGGTCCACGATTTGACCGTTATAGGTAATCTCAAGTTCAATTGGTTTAGTAATATCTTTAATAGTTAGGTTGCCGGTTAACTTGTACTTTTCATCCTTAACTTTTTTTATTGATGTACTTTTGAATGTAATCTTTTCAAATTTTTCGACATCAAAAAAATCTGCGCCTCTTAAATGATTATCCCTGTCTACAATGCCGGTATCAATGCTTTTTGCGTCGATCGAGACACTAATATCTGCCTCAGAAAAATCTTCGTTTGCATTTGAAATTTCTAAATTGAAATTATTAAATTTTCCCGCTACCTCTGAAATGATAAGATGTCGCACTGAAAACTGAATTTTGGTATGTGCGGCGTCTACTGTCCACGAGCTTTTTGTTATATTGTCCATTGTTTAACTCCTTAAAATTATTATCAAAATTTAATTACATGAGAAATATATGCAATAACATCTGATGTTGCAACAACAGTTGCAATAACACATATGGTTTGTGATTCCCGTCATGATTTCATTTAATAGATTGAATTTAGGTTAGATACAATTATGAGGGGCAAATTTATTTGGAATTTTTTTACTTTGATTGGGAGGTCGGGTTTGAAATCACTTTTGTTTAAACAATTTTTGTTTTTCAGTTTTTTTTAATCCGTCAACGATCAAATTATATGAATCGTCAATCCATTGCAGAATGAATTTATTTGGAATAGTATTTTCAAGTAGAATCGTATTCCAGTGCATTTTATTCATATGATAGCCCGGTGTAACAGCCGAATAATGCTCTCGTAATTCAACCGCTTTTTCCGGATCGCATTTTATATTTATGCTTACCGGCGGATTTATATTTGCAATAAGAAAAATTTTCCCCATTACTTTATAAACGGGGGTATCTTCATCAAACGGGAGGCTTTCAGTAACACCTTTCTTATTTAAGCAGTATTCTCTGACAGTTTCTAAATCCATTACTAATTAAATTACTTCTTTGTCTTATCTAAATATCTCGCAGCATCTTTTGCAAAATAAGTTAAAAACATATCAGCGCCTGCGCGTTTAATTGCAATCAAAGATTCAATCATCACTCTTTCTTCATCAATCCAACCGTTAATGCCTGCAGCCTTTATCATTGCGTATTCACCGCTTACCTGGTAAGCACAAGTCGGCATTCCAAATTTATCTTTTACCTGACGTATAATATCAAGATAAGGACCTGCTGGTTTCACCATAACGATATCAGCGCCTTCTTCGATGTCAGTTTCAACCTCCCGCAAAGCCTCGTTTGCATTAGCGCTATCCATTTGATGAGAACGCCTGTCTCCAAATGCCGGTGTAGAATCCGCCGCTTCTCTAAAAGGACCGTAATAGCCGGAAGCAAATTTTGCAGCATAGCTTATAATCGGAATTTTAGTGAAACCCTTATAATCAAGCGCCTTTCTGATTGCGGCAATTCTTCCGTCCATCATGTCGGAAGGAGCAATAATATCGGCTCCTGCTTCTGCATGTGAAACAGCTTCCTTAGCAAGTAATGAAACGGTTTCATCATTTAAGATTTCCTCACCGTTAAGCAAGCCACAGTGACCGTGAGAAGTATATTCGCACAAACAAACATCGGTTATTACCAGTAGATTATTTATCTCTGCTTTAATTGCTCTAATTGCGCGCTGAATTATACCGTTTGGGTCATAAGCTTCGGAGCCTTGTTCGTCTTTATGTTCCGGTATACCGAATAAAATTATTCCGGGGATACCAAGCGCCACAACTTCCTTGCATTCTTCAACCAAAGTATCGATTGAAAATTGAAAAACTCCGGGCATTGACTTAACCGGATTTTTAACTTTTGTGCCAGGCACAACAAAGAGAGGATAAATTAAATCATTTTTTGATAGTTCGGTTTCACGAACTAAATCTCTTACGAGAGGATTATAACGAAGTCGTCTTAATCTTTTAGTCGGATAATTTGCCATAATAAACTTTCTCTTAGCGCCATTTTATCAAATAGAAAAATTCCTACTCCTATAAGATATGTATTGCTAAGTATTTTTAAGAATTATTTTTTATAAGAAATTACTTACAATCCGTTCAACCTGCAAAACAGTTTCGGAAATTTTTTCCTTATCCTTGCCGCCGGCAGTAGCTAAATGCGGACGTCCACCACCGCCGCCGCCTACAAGCTTTGCAAGTTCGCCGACAATTTTTCCGGCGCTAAGTTTTTTTTCTTTTATCAGATCATCTGACACAACACAAACAATGCCTGCCTTGTCCTCAATTTCAGAGAATAAAACAGCAACGCCGGATTTTATTTTACTCCTTATTTCATCTCCGAAAGATTTAAGCTCATCCATATTTTCTGCGCTGACTATTGCTTTATAAATTTTGATACCAGTTAATTCAGACGGGGATGAAAGAATGCTACTAAGCTGCCCAAGTTTATCATGAAGCTTAAAATCTGCAATTTCTTTTTCTAATTTCTTTTTAACTTCAAGAAGGTCTAAGACTTTTTCATCAAACCGTCTAAGATGTTCTATTTGAGAATGAATATATTTTTCAACGCCCGCACCCGTAATAGCCTCAATTCTTCTAATGCCGCTTGAAATGGATGATTCACTAATAATTTTGAAAAGCCCAATTTCAGATGAATTTTTTACATGTGTACCCCCACAAAATTCCAAACTGAAATCACCGAATTGAACAACGTTTACAAAGTCGCCATATTTATCGCCGAAGAACATAAGGGCGCCCATTTTCTTCGCTTCATCAAAAGGTACATTGCGGTGATGTTGAAGCGGAATATTTAGTCTAAGCTGTTCATTAACTAAAGTTTCAATATCTCTTATTTCGCTTTCGGATAATTTTGCGAAGTGAGAAAAATCGAAACGAAGCCTATCCGGACCGACATAAGAGCCGGCTTGCTGTACATGCGTACCTAAAATCTTTCTTAAAGCGGCATCTAGAAAATGAGTCGCTGAATGATTGCGCATAATGTCCCAACGGCGTGTTTCATCAATACTGGCAATTACTTCGGTGCCGGGTATTAATTGACTATCAGTCTCGTTTTCAATTACATGAATAATTTTATTATCAACTTTTGTTACATCTATTACTTTAAACTGATTAGCTTCAACCAAAATAGTTCCGGTGTCATCTATCTGCCCGCCTGCTTCAACATAAAAAGGAGTTTTGTTTAGAATAATAAAATCATTCCCGTCTTCCTTTTTTCTTCCGATAATTTTTGATTCTGAAGAAAAGTTATCGTAACCAATAAATTCCGATTTCTCATTTGGAGGTAAATCAAAAGAGTCAAGATTATTAATTGAAATATTTATCGAAGCAAACTTATCCTTTGAGGCTTCTCTTGCGCGTTGTTTTTGCTCACCCATTAATTTGTCGAACCCTTTTTCATCAAGAGAAAACCCTTTTTCCTTTGCCATTACATTTGTAAGATCAACCGGGAATCCGAAGGTATCGTACAACTTAAAAATTTCTTCACCGGGTATTACTTTTGAATTTGAAGCAGTGAGCTTTTTAATCACCTCTTCAAATAATTCGATTCCGTGATCGAGAGTTGCATTAAAACTTTCTTCTTCGGCATGAATAACCTTTTCAACATAGCTTTGTTTCTCTTTTATTTCTGGAAAAACATTTCCCAATGATGAAGTAACGACCTCAACGAGCTTAAAGAGAAAAGGCTTATTCAAATTTAATTTTCTTCCATAGCGGGCAGCACGCCGGAGGATTCGCCTAAGTACATAACCTCGACCGTCATTGCCGGGAACGGCGCCATCGGTTATTGAAAAGGTAAGTGTTCTAATATGATCGGCAATTACGCGCATAGGAATTTTATCATCGTCATTTTCATACTTAATTCCGGATAATTTTGAAACGGCATTTATCAACGGCATAAAAACATCTGTATCATAATTTGAGTTTTTCTTTTGCATCACCGCGCATACACGTTCAAATCCCATTCCGGTATCAACGTGTTTTGCTGGAAGCTCGTGCAGATTTCCATTTTCATCGCGATTATATTGGATAAAAACGAGATTCCAAATTTCAATACACTCCGGTACGCCGGCATTAACGAATTTAGGGTTATCAAAATCTTTGCTAAGATTTATATGAATTTCAGAACAAGGACCGCATGGTCCCGTTTCACCCATTTCCCAAAAATTATCTTTCTCATCAAATCTTAAAATGTGTTTGGGATTGATGTCTGTTTTTGATTTCCATAACTCAAATGCTTCGTCATCTTTTCTGTAAACCGTAGCCCACAATCTTTCTTTTGGTAACTTCCAAACTCCTGTCAATAATTCCCACGCCCATTCAATTGCTTCGGGTTTATAGTAGTCGCCAAAAGACCAGTTGCCGAGCATTTCAAAAAAGGTGTGATGGTAGGTGTCATGTCCGACCTCTTCAAGATCGTTATGCTTTCCGCTTACACGTATACATTTTTGAGTATCTGCAGCGCGCTTATATTCGCGCGTTCCAGTTCCCAGGAAAACATCCTTAAATTGATTCATACCTGCATTGGTAAAAAGAAGAGTAGGATCTTCAAAAGGAACAACAGGAGAAGAATGAACGATCTTATGCTGTTTGTTTTGAAAAAAGTCTAAAAATTGTTGTCTAATTTCAGTTGAGGTCATCTTTTTCTAGTCTCTAAATTTTTAATTGTAAAGATAAGAAAAACAGCGGTTAGCATAAATACAAATAAAATGAACCTCCCCGCCGCAAGCGGACGGGGTATCAAGGTAAATGTTAGAATAGTGTTAGTTGTTTTGTTTTGTACAATACC
>JAJYCM010000201.1 GCA_021778375.1 Bacteroidota bacterium | reverse complement strand
AAAAACATTTTCCTAAAAATTATTTTGATGTTGGTATTGCCGAGGAACATGGCGTTACGTTCGCTGCCGGTTTAGCAACTCAAGGAATTATTCCCGTAGTGGCAATATATTCGACATTTATGCAGAGAGCAATCGATCAAATTATTCATGACGTAAGCATTCAAAACCTTCATGTAGTTTTTGTTCTAGACCGGGCAGGGCTGGTCGGGGCTGACGGTCCAACTCATCATGGAGTATTTGATTTGACTTATCTAAGAATGATACCCGGAATGGTGGTCATGGCTCCGAAAGACGAGTCAGAATTGCGCAATATGATTTTTACAGCCGTTAAATACAGCGAAGGACCCATCGCTATCCGTTATCCGCGCGGTAGCGCACTTGGTGTAGATATGAAAAATGGGTTTGAAAAACTTGAAATTGGCAAAGGCGAAATTCTTCGTGAGGGAAAAGATGCCGCTCTTTTAGCGGTCGGCTCTATGGTCGATTATTCACTTAAAGCCGCTCTTATTTTAGATAATGAAAATATTAGGTGCGAAGTAATCAATATGCGTTTCGTAAAACCGCTTGATTACCAACTCCTTGATGAAATTGCCAAGTCATATTCAAATATAATTACGCTTGAAGAAAATGCATTAGCCGGCGGTTTCGGAAGCGGAGTCCTGGAATATTTTGCAGAAAAAAATTATAAGAATGACGTGCTGAGAATAGGCCTGCCGGATCAGTTTGTTGAACACGGTACTCAGCAAGAGCTTCATAATTTGTTGGAAATTGATCCCGAAGGTATTGCTGGCAAAATAAAAAATTTTTGTGAGCGCTTAAATGCAAGTCATGAGGTTATTCTTTAATGGAAAAAACTAAAGTTGCCGTTATCGGTCTTGGAGGCATTGCACAACTTGTACATTTACCTAATCTTGCAAAATTAGATAATGTGTCTGTTAACGCTGTAGCAGAAATAAATAAGAGTCGGCTAAATACCATTGCGGATAAGTTTAATATAGTCGAGAGATATAAAGACCATACAGAACTACTCGCTAAAAGCGACGCAGAAGCCGTTATTATAGCCACTCCGACAAGCTTGCACAAGGAGGTTTCAATCGCCTGTATGAAAGCGGGTAAAGATATCCTCGTCGAAAAACCTTTAGCGAGAACCTATCAAGAAGCAAGACAAATTCATGATGCAGCAAAGAAATATAAACGAAAAATTATGGTCGGTATGAATTTAAGATACAGACCAGATGCCATGATTTTAAAAAGCATATTAAACGCTGGGGAAATAGGCCAGCCGTTTTACGCGAAATGCGGTTGGATAAGAAGGAGAAGCAGCGATCAAAAATGGTTTACAAGAAAAATTGACTCAGGCGGAGGTGTAATAATTGATTTGACTATTCTTCTGCTGGATCTGGCTCTTTGGGTTTTAGAATTTCCTCAGGTTGATACTGTCTCAACACAAAGTTTTTATCTGAATACAAAAGATGTTGAAGATACTTCAATTAGCTTATTAAGATTTAAAAACTCTTCAGTCATAAGTATTGAATCTAGTTGGTCTCTATCAGTGGAAAAAGATCATTTCTATTTTGAAATATACGGAACTAAAGGAAGTGCTTCTCTAAATCCTTTCAGAGTCTACAAAAAAATTGAGGAACAAATGATAGACCTAACCCCTTCACAATCTGATAATGCACTTGGTCTGTTCAAAAAGTCTTATATGAACGAACTTAAAAGTTTTATCGGTGCTGTTAGAGGTTTAAATCCGGTTTTCTCATCTGCAGAGGAATCTCTTTCAAGGATGAAAATAATTGAATCGATGTATAAATCTTCTTCACAAAAAAAAGAAATAAAGTTGAGCCTATGAAAAGTAAAATACTTTTAGTTGATGATGAACGGGATATTGTTGAATTCTTACAATACAACTTAGTTCAAGAAGGTTTTGATGTCATCATTGCTTATGACGGAAAGGAAGCGTTAAGCAAAATTTCCGGCAAGCCCGACCTCATTATTCTTGATATTATGATGCCCATTCTTGACGGCTATGAAGTCTGTCGGAGAATCCGCGATACTAAGGGTTTTGAAACTACTCCAATAATTTTTTTGACCGCAAAAGCCGGTGAATATGACGAAATACTTGGACTTGAATTAGGAGCTAGTGACTATATACAAAAACCGATTTCACCAAAAAAGTTAATTGCCAGAGTAAAATCTAATATAAGAAAGAACGATGGTAAAAGTGAAACAGTTAAATCAAAAATTGAAATAGGGCCCTTAGTTATTGACCGCGAACAGTATGTCGTTTATCTTAACGGAAAGGAAAAGGTTTTTCCCCGTAAGGAGTTTGAGCTTTTATATTATTTAGCAAACAACCCCGGGAAGGTTTTCAGCCGCGATACTTTATTGAAAGACGTCTGGGGTACCGATGTTTTTGTCGTTGATCGAACTGTCGATGTTCATATTAGAAAAATTAGAGAGAAATTAGATAAGAATTTTGACCTAATAGAAACTATTAAAGGTGTTGGATATCGTTTTAAAAGCTTTGAATAAAATCAAATCAAATCTTTCATCTGCCCGCATTTTCATTGCGGAATTTATTTCGATGGATCTTGCCCTATTTTTTTTATTCTGGTTTTATCTAAAGGACCTCTCTTTATTGTTTATACTAATTATTCTTATAATCTTTTTAAGCCTCGTACTCCTATATTTTATTGGCTGTAAAAGAAATTCGGAACTTGAGGAAATTAAAGGAATCATTAATAATATCAGAAAAAATAAATTCTCAAATTCTAACGAAATAAAATTAAGCAAAAATCTATCCGGACTTCAGGAAGATATAAAGAAAATGTTTGAGAAAACTAAAAGCGACATCGAATATCTTCAGCGCCTTGAAAGAATCAGAACAGAGTTCCTCGCAAATGTTTCTCATGAGCTTCGTACTCCCATTTTTGCAATTCAAGGTTACATCGAAACCCTGCTTAACGGCGCAATAAATGACAAGAATGTCAATCTAAATTTCTTGGAAAAAGCGAATAACCATACGCTTAACCTAAATAACCTGTTGAATGATCTTATTGACATTTCAATGATCGAATCCGGTGAAATGAAAATGAGTTTCAGATATTTCAATATAAATGAATATTTACGATCTCTTGTCCAAGAGCTTATGCCAATGGCGGAAGAAAAAAATATTCGGCTAATTTATCATCCTGTCAATGATAGGCTGCAACTTTTCGGGGATAAAAATAAATTAAAACAGGTCTTAGTTAACTTAATTCAAAACGCTATTAAATATACCGAACAGGGACAGGTTGAGGTCTTTGTTGAAGATGAGCCTAAATTCGGAAAGATCATTGTTAAAGATTCCGGACTTGGAATTGCCGAAGATGATCTGAGTAGAATTTTTGAAAGGTTTTATCGGGTAGATAAAGCAAGGTCAAGAGCAGTAGGCGGTACCGGGCTTGGATTGGCAATTGTTAAACACATTATTGAAGCGCACGGCTCTAAAATCGAAGTCTCAAGCAAAATCGATGCCGGCTCTGAATTTTCTTTTAGATTAAAAAAATGATTTAATCCCTTCCAAATTTCGATTTTTAATTTTAGTGAATAAAAAATTCTTGTAAATAATTGACTTGGAGTTCCCAATTTCATAAATTTGTACTCTAAATTTTAGGAAATGAGGTTAAAATGTATGCGATTGTTGATATTTTAGGACAACAATTCAAGGTTGAAGAAAATTCAAAGTATTATGTCCCGAAGTTAAAAGAAGATTTGGAACAGGAAATTACTTTTGAAAATGTTCTTCTATACGGAGACGATAGTGGAACTAAGATCGGTAGTCCTTATGTTAAAGGAGTAAAGGTTCAGGCGAAAGTTTTAGAGCATTTACAAGATGATAAAGTTCTGGTTTTCAAGAAGAAGAGAAGAACCGGATACCAAAAAATGAATGGACACCGGCAGCAATTAACTAAAATTGAAATTACAGCAATAGGCTAAGGAGATTTAATTATGGCGCATAAAAAAGGTCAAGGATCGTCACGTAACGGAAGAGATAGTAATGCTCAACGACTCGGTGTTAAAAGGTTTGGCGGTGAAAAAGTGATTGCCGGTAATATCTTAGTTAGACAGCGCGGCACTAAATTTCATCCGGGTGCGAATGTTCAAAAAGGCGGGGACGATACATTGTTTGCCGTAGCAGACGGTTTTGTAAAGTTTGAAACAAAAAAAGGCGATAGGAAAGTGATTAGCGTAAACCAAGCCTAAAATTTTCTTTATGTTACTTTTATTAAAAAAGTGGCTTGGAAGTAAAATAATTATCAAATCTTAATAAACTCCTCCTGGATATAATTCAATTTCACAAATTCCTTAGCACAGATTAAAAATCTGTGCTGCTTTTTACCCGTTCTCAATATGCGTTTGTCCCAAACTTAATTCTAATAAAAAAGTAGAAGAGATTGATGCTTTTGCGTGCTATAGTATTGACTTTTAAGTCTTTGCTTTTTATGCCAAGATATTTTTATGATAAATTTCATTGTGTTTCATTCAAAATTCAACATTCATAATTCAAAATTGCGGCTTGCCTCGCTATGTTTTCAGTTTAAATAATTGAGTAAATGAATCCCGTAATTTTACTATATTAGAGTATGGAGATTAAGAAACTGCAAATTATCGTTGAGGAGCCGCCCGCTCTATTTGTTGCTCATAGAGGGGAGTCTATTTCCGCTCCGGAAAATACAATTGAAGCGGTAAATCTTGCATGGCAGAGTGGTGCGGATGGGATTGAAATAGATGTCCATCTTTCTAAAGATAATGAGATTGTGGTTGTACACGATAAAAACACAAAAAGGACTACGGGGGTATCGCATCTTATAAGGAATTTAAATCTAAATGATATTAAGAATCTTAATATTAGAGGTTCACATATTAAGGGTATCGGCTTAATAAAGATTCCTACGCTTATTGAAGTATTAGATACAGTACCAAAAGGCAAGCTTGTATTTATTGAAGTGAAATGCGGGTTGGAAATACTCCCAAGGCTAAAGAAGATATTGAAGGCGACAAGTCTGGATAATTCTCAAATTAAAATTATCAGTTTTGATTTGAAAGTTATTTCTGCCATTAAGAAACATTTGCCGCGATATGAAGTCCTTTTGGTTAAAAGAATAGGAATAGAAAAATCCGTATTATACTTAGACGGACTTTCAAAAGTTATTTCCAAGCTAAAGAAGAACAATATAGACGGGCTTAATCTATCTTACTCAAGATTTTTAAGTAAGAATATTGTTGAGAAACTT